>JAGVON010000081.1 GCA_020052735.1 archaeon
AGATTTATATAGATGTTACAAACCAATAGAGAGTTGCGTATTTTGGGGAGGAAACTGGTCGCCTTGCCAGCCAGCGCCGCTTGGCGCTGGCCTAATTCTGCACTCCCTCAGAAGCAGGGCTAGGTTTCTCCCATTCCTTTTTATCCGCTACTGATTACCATGCATGGGGTACCCACTTGATTGAAATAGACGGCTCACACGGCGAAGGCGGCGGCCAGATAGTCCGCACCGCCCTTACCCTTTCCGCCCTGACCAACACTCCCGTCCGCATCTTCAACATAAGGGCAAAGCGGGACAAGCCCGGCCTCCGCCCCCAGCACCTCGCCGCCGCAAAGGCAGTCCGTTCCATCGCAAGGGGCATTCTAGAAGGGGCGGAAGAGGATTCCCACGAGCTCACCTACGCCCCCTCCGGCATAATAGGGGGGAAATATGAGTTCAACATAGGCACCGCCGGCTCCTCCATCCTCGTGGCCCAAACCATCCTTCCCCTTCTCCTTTCCGCGAAGAAGCCCTCCGAAATAAAAATAACCGGAGGCACCCACAACCCCAAAGCTCCATCCTATGATTATTTTGAGAGGGTATTCCTTCCCGCCCTGGGCAACATGGGCTGCGAAATAGAAGCGGAAATGTTCCGCGCCGGCTATTACCCCACTGGCGGAGGGGAAATCCGCCTCAAGGTGAAGCCCTCCCTGCCCAAGCCCACCGATTACTGGACCCGCGTCCCCTTCCCCCAAACCCAGGCAATAATCTCCCTCGCAAACCTGCCCATGCTCATCGCAGTCCGGGAAAAGAAAATATTCGTCCATAACAACATCAACAAAGTATATGTGCGGGCGGAGGAATGCAACGACAAGGGCAACTCCATCCTCGCATACAGGGGATTCGTCGGCTTCCAAGTTATGGGCGAAAAAGGGAAGACTTCCGAAAAAGTCGGAGAAGAATGCTTCAACGGCATAAGGGATGAAGGCGATGTGGATGTGGACCACCGCCTCGCGGACCAACTCCTCATCTATGCATCTTTAGCCGGGAAAACCTCCTACAAAACCTCAAGAATCTCCAGCCACACAGCAACCTCTATAAATATAATATGGAAATTCCTAAAGAAGGCATTCTCTATAGATGGAACAACCATAAAGGTGGAATGAAATGGTGGCGATGCTGGACAAGCCCGGGCTTGCCCTTTCAATCATTTTCGGGGCCGCGGTCCTAGTCTTCGGGGGCGCCCCATACCTGGCCCTCATGCTCTTCTTCCTCATGCTCGCCATCTTCGTGACCAAATACGGCTACTATGAAAAAAAGGAGATGGGCATCTACGAGCACGACCGCAGCTGGGAAAACGTATTGTCCAATGGATTAATCCCTGCAATCTGCGCCGTCCTCTCCCCAATCGTGGGCCCCATGCCCTATATCGCATCCGTTGCGGCCGTAACCTCTGATAAATTCGCCTCGGAATTGGGCGTCCTTTCCGGGGAACCGATCTCTTTAGATGGATTCAAGCGCGTAAAGCCCGGCACCTCCGGCGCAGTAAGCACGCTCGGCTTCATAATGTCCCTCTGCGGCGCGGCCCTCATCGGGATTTCCGCCATCTTCCTGTTCGGCGTCTCCCCGACCGCAGCCCTCCTCATAACCCTCGCGGGCTTCGCAGGGAGCATAATAGACACACTCTTCGGCGTTCTGGAGGAAAGGGGATTAGGCACAAAAGGCACCACCAACATAATATGCTCAATAGCAGGCGCAATAATAGGATTATACATAAAGTGATTTACATGAAAGCATTCGTGATTTGCGGAGGGAAGGGCACCCGCCTTAGGCCATACACCGAGAAAATGCCAAAGCCGATGCTCCCCGTGCAGGGGAAGCCCATACTCCAGCACATACTGGAGCACCTTAGGTCCGCGGGCATAACCGACATCACCCTGTTCGTCGGCTACCTGCGCCAGGACATAAAGGACTATTTCGGGGACGGGAAGAGGTTCGGGCTCAAAATCTCATACTCAGAGGAAGATGAGGAAAGGGGGACCGCGGGCGCCATCCTCCATGCGAAGAAGCCCACAGAAACCTTCCTCGTTACAATGGGCGACCACCTCACCAACATAAGCCTGAAGGAAATGCTCGCCGAGCACAGAAAATCCGGCTGCATCGCCACGATGGCCGTGAAGGAGCACCATACGAAAATAGAATACGGGGTAATCCGGACCGGGAAAGGCGGGAAGGTGGAAGAGTTCCAGGAAAAGCCCGTGCTCATGCACAAAATCAACACCGGCATCTACATGCTTGAGCCGGAAATCTTCAATTACATAAAGGAGAAGGAGGATTTCGCGAGGAACGTCTTCCCCCGCCTCCTCTCCTCCGGGAAATGCATAAGCACCTACGTGCTCTCCGGCTACTGGCAGGACATAGGGAACGTTGAGGAATACGAGAGTGTCAAGGGCACCGGCAAACCCTAGGCATAAAGCAGGAAGACCGCCAGCCCGACCACTATCTGCATCCCTATGAAGACGAGCACGAGGTTCCTCTCGCTTATCCCGCCGCACATCCTCATCACAAGCTGCGCAAACCCGCGCACCTTGCCCTCAACCGGGTAGAGCTTCCCTCCCCTGGGCTCCCCCCACCATTTGCTGCTGGGGAACCTGTTCCATGCTTTTATGAAGAAATCAATCACATATAATACGAGGATGAGCGCACCAGCGCCCTCCATGTTCCCTATTATCACTCCAGAGGCCAGCACCGCCCCAATCGTCAAGTTCCCCACGTCCCCGGGGAAAACCTTCGCCGGGAACCAGTTGTTCCCTAGGAAGCCAAGGAGTGCGCCCAGCATAGGGATGAACAGCACGAGCATCTCGGTCCTTCCGTTCAGGAACGCAAGCGCAGCCATGAATAGCATGATGACGCTCCCCATGCCCGCCTCCATCCCGTTGAAGCCCGCGAGCATGTTCGTGAGGTTGGAGGCGACCGCCACCCCCACCGGGATGAGCACCACTATGTAGAGCATCCCGAGGTCCAGCTCCCCCAGGAACGGGACCGCTATCGCCGTGCTCCCCACCGCGCTCACAGCAACGAGCGGAACCGCGGCCGCAAGCGGGAGGAAAGCCTTCACCACCTGCGGTATGTCCAGCAGGTCGTCCACAATCCCTATGAAAGCCATCGCGTGTATCGTGACCAGCGCAGCAAGCACATAAGTGATGTTGAAATCCAGCCCGTTGAAGGTATTCAGCATTATCGCGAGCAGCACGCCCGCAGTCAATCCTGCGACTATGGCAATCCCGCCCATCTCCGCGACTTCAGGCCTGCCCTCCTTGTTCACGTCCTTCCCGGTGATCCCGAACCTCTTCAGCCGCGGGACAAGGAAGTGCGAGAGCGCAAGCGTGACCAAAAGGGAAAAGGCCAGCACCGCGAGCAATGTAAGCATCCTAGCCCCCCACCGCAAAGCCGCCCGGGACGGAATATTCCTTCTGCATCCTCAGCCCCCCGGCAAGCACGCTCCCCTCTATGCCCTCCACCATCACCACCCTGTTCCTCGCGTCGTTGTATCCCAGCGCATCATCCAGCATCTTTATCTTCGTGAATGGAACCCTCTTCAGCCCCACTATCGCGCCATCCACCCTGTTCACGCTCCCGTCCTGCAACACGGTGTTCAGCATGTACTGCCTGTTCGCATACACCGCTATCTCCGTGCCGTCTTCCGCGGTCGCCCTCGCATAATACGCAAACACATTGATGCCGTCCCCCGCTGCCACATCCAACGTATCATACGTGAATATCACCGTGTCCGCCCACTCATCATCCAGCGGATCCAGCATCACCGGCTCGCTCCCCGCATGGTACCTGAACGCATCCGGGTATGCGAATATGCCCACATCCCCGTTTCCAGTTTCCAGCATCCGGTTCCCAGCCCACTTGAACATATCCACTGTCCCTGCAGAGGGTATGCCCATCACTTCCCCCTCATACGAATGCGTGGAGAGGTTCGCCGCCATGGTAAGGACGGCGGTGAGCATCAGCAGGATGGCCGCGGGCTGCGCCAGCATCCTCATCTTCGCGTTGTACATCGCCGCCAGCGCATAGAAGACCACAAACCCAAAGAGCCCGACCAGCGCGCTCCTCACCGGGTCTGCCTGCGAATAGAATAGGCACAGCGAGAACACCGCCATGAACGCGAGGTTCAGCGGCCTCTCCGTCTCCTTCCAGATCTCCGCCAGCCCCAGCGCGCTCGTGCATGCGAGCACCACCGCCCCCACCGGGTGCGAAAACAACAGCGCCGCCGCCCCGATTATCGGAGGGGCAACCTTGTCCTCCCTCCTCTCCTTTATGCCCTCCATCAGCAATGCGAAGGAAAAGGGAAGGAGCAGCGAATATTCCCCAATAGAATAATTTATCCCATTCACGCTCCCGAGGTAAATCCCCGCGCCCGCCACGACCACGAGCAGCGCAAGCCCTATCCTTCTATTATTTATCGCCTTTGCAAGCAGGGCCGCAACCAATACCGCGAAAGATGCCGCAGCCATCAGCAGGAGCCCCGCCGGGTCCGCGACCGCCGCCGCATTATTCAGCGCCACGGGCATCGTGACCAGGAGCAACCCCCCGAACATGCACTTCCATTCCGAAAGCTCCACCATCCTCAGCGCAAAATAGATTGACACTGGCGCCAGCACCACGCACGCCAACGCAACATAATACACAATCTGCGGGTCGTTGAGCCCCAGCGCGGGCAGCTCCCCATAGCCCCTCTCCGATATCCCCGCGTACCCAAAAAGGAAAAAGCCGATTGAAAAAAGCACAAGCGCAGCCAGATGCATGTATTGTTTCATAATTTCCACCTTAATCCCAAGAGGAAGGGGGGGCACCCCCCTCCTTCGCTCTCCATCCCATATATCGGGATGTCGACCGAATCTCTCTATGGTACTCATAACCCCCCATCATTTTTTCAACCTTCAAATTTCCACCCTAATCCGTGCAGGAGCCCTCCCCCCTCTTTTCGCGCCCCTTCATCTCCGCAAATATCCCCTTCGCATTCTCCACCGTATATGTGCCGCTCTCCTTCATCTTCGCGACCACGGCGTCTATCTCCTCCGCGGAATGCGCTCCCGCAATCACCGCGAGGTTCTTCGCATGGAGCTTCATGTGCCCCTTTGAAATCCCTTCCGTGCCCAATGCCCGGAGCGCAGCGAAATTCTGCGCCAACCCCACCGCCGCCATCACCATGGACAGCTCCTGTGCGCCCTTCGCCCCTAATATCTTTTGCCCGACCTGCGCCAGGGGATTGATGTTTATCGCCCCGCCCACCGTTCCCACGGCAAGCGGCAACTCTATTTCCCCCACTAAATTCCCTTCCGCATCCTTATAGTAGCGGGTAAGGGGCTTGTAGCTCCCTATGGATGCGAAGGAATGCGCGCCCGCCTCCACCGCCCTCCAGTCATTTCCAGTTGCAATCGCCACGGCGTCTATCCCGTTCATTATCCCCTTGTTATGAGTTGAACACCTGTAAATGTCATTTGCCGCCATCTCGTACGCATCCAGCACGCCCTCCACCGCCGCCTCCCCAATCACTCCCTTCTTCCACGTGCATTTCGCACGCGCCTTCCTCTTCACCGCCAGATTAGTGAGGATCCTGAGCCGCACCTTCCCCCCGGAGACCTCCTCCACCAGCGGCGCGGTCCCCTCCAAAATAGTATTGACGGTGTTCGCGCCCATTATGTCCCGCACGTCCACCTCAAACATGAGTATGAGCATCTTCCCCCGCGCGGTGGAGATTTCCCTCACTTCCATCCCGCGGAGCCCTCCCCCGTACCTCTCCACCCCAGCCGCGAACTCCCCCGCCTTCTCCATTATGCGCTCCCGCGCCTCTTCTATTTTCTTTTTCGCGCCCCTCTTGAGCCCGACCACCTGCATCTCCCCAATCATTATTGGCTCGTCCGCCTCGGCGGAAAAACCGCCGCTCTCCCTCGCAAGCTTCGCCGCATTTGCCGCAGCCGCGACCACCGAAGGCTCCTCAATGACCATCGGCACTACGTACTCCTTTCCGTTTATCACAAATCCCGGGGCGACCGCAAACGGGAGGTGGAACCTGCCCACCACGTTCTCAACCATGCGGTCCGCCACCTCCATCTTCAGGGCGTCCCCGTCCATCAGTAGTTTTTCATCTTCCGCGCTTATCTTTCCAGCTTCCCGCAGTTTTGCCAGCCTTTCCTTTATTGGAAGCTTGTAGAAACCTGAGAAATCCATGGGTTGCATTTGCACAAAAACCTTTATATGTGGTTAGTTCGCCGGGTGGCGCCGGGCATTCCCCCCGCCGACGGGCAGTGGCATTCCTTTTTATTTCCATGCCCCACAAATATTGCAAATTCGGTGGGCTGAGCAGTATGCCTATGAAAATATTGATAGTTGATGACAACCCGGAGTTCACGCGGATTTGCTCAGACACAATCAGGCACAGGTTCCCGGGCGCGCGCATTGACATCGCCGTGAGCGTGGGCCGCTACTTCAACGACCACTGGGACACCCCGTACGACGTATGCATACTCAGCGACAGGCTGTACGCAGGGAGGAGCGCATTCCGCGGGATGGCGCCCGCAATAAAGAAGAAATTCCCGGATACTGAAATCCTCTGCAACTCCTGCCTTAAGGGCATGGGCGAGGCGGAAAAGGCGGAAAAGCTCGCCGGCATGCAATTGTTCGCGCGGGGGCAGGATGGCAGCATAATCGCATTCGGCAGAAATATATGCGGCTTGATGGGATACATGCATTCAATGGTCTTGCCCAGGGACGAAAAGATGAGCATTGGGCAGGTTCGCATTTCCGTCGCCCCGGGCATTGAGCGCACGCGCGAGGAACCCGGCCAACTCCCCGGGCTTGGAAACGGCGGCGTGAGAAGGATGTCCGAGAGGCCCGGAAAGCTGGGCGCAGACCGCCCTTCGGACAGCCCGCAGCAGCCGCTTATGCTCCGCAGCGACAAGCGCTAACTATTTTTCCAGCATCTCCAATGCCTTGGTTATTTCCCCCAGCGCCTTCGTAATTCGCAATCTGCTAGTTTTATATATGTTTTGTGCCATTATAATGATATAAAAATGCACAGAGTGTGATGAAGATGAATGTAAACCTACACCTCCGCGGGGATATAGAACGGTTCATCAACGAGCTGGTAGATAACGGGCTGGCGGCGAACAAGACCGAAGCAATACGGATGGCAATAGTGCGGTATTATGAGGAGCACCAGCTCATGAAAAAGAAAGTCGAGGAGGAGCCGCTCAGCCAGCACACAATAGAGGCGCACTGGAACAACCCTTCGGATGAAAAAGCCGCGGCGTTTTACCTGAAGAGGTACATCCATGAAAAGGCGTGAAGTCGTCCTTGCACGCGTTTTCTTTTCAGATTCGCCTGAGAGCAAGGTCCGCCCGGCAATAATCCTTTCCGATGAAAAATACCACCAGAATGGCTTCCTGCTTGTTGCCTCCATCACTACTGCAAACGACGATTATTGCCTTCCTATCCATGAAAAGGATGTGAACTGCCCGATGGCAAAAGGAAGCTCGGCGAGATTTGACGGGGTGATAAAACTGCCCTCAAAACAAATAATCAAAACCATCGGCAGGGCAAGCCCGGAATTCCATTTAGAACTGGTTGAGAGAATAGTCAGCATGGTTCGGTGAGATTTTACTTCTCAAGCATCTCCAATGCCTTCGTAATCTCGCCCAGCGCCTCATTCACTCCAAGAGGAAGAGGGGGAGAACCCCTTCCCCTTCGCTCTCCGCCCCTCTTACGCTGCAATTCCTTGCAACGGGGCGTCGACCGAATCTCTTTAGGGTACTCATACCTCCCCCAACTTATCTTCGCAACTCTTCGCACGTACTCCTTACGCGCCTCTTTACTTTTCTAGCATTTCAAGTGCTTTTGTTATTTCTGCGAGAGCTTCCCCGACTTCCTTCAGGTAGAGCTCCTTCACCGCAACCGACAATCTCTTGTTCTCGCGGGAAATGAAGTATTTCCCCTTCTCCCTCTGCAACAACCCCTGGTCCATCAATTTTTGCAGATGGTAATACACGGCTTTTGGATTCGGCTCCTCATTCGTCTTCACTTTCAATTTGTCCAGGATTTCCTGCGTGGTCGGCTCCTCGCCCTTCGCAAAGAACTCAAACAGCACGTCCAACAGCTCCACAATCAAATCCCGGCTCTCCTTCTCCGAAATCAACCCAAGGGAAAGCGCAACCCACCTCACCATGGACTTGCGGGTTAGGCGCACCTCGTCCGCCAGCCACATGTTCCTGAGGACGATTTCCTTCCTGATGAATTTTGATTCCGGTATCATGCTCACACCGGCAGCGCGCACTCGTCCATGGAGAAGCCCAACCCTTCATACTGCGCCGCGCAATCGTTCATGCACTCGTCCACCCCGTACGAGCCATACTCCCCGCACATTATCTGGCACTCCTGCCTGTAAGTGGTTGAGCAGCAGGTGGTCGCATCCCCCAATCCCTGCGCCTGCACCTCCGCGGTGCACTGGCTGAAGCATCCCTCGCCCCCTCCCATCCGGTTGCACAAGTCCGTGCAGGCGGAGCCGTATGTCCCGAGCGAGCAGAATTCCCCCACCGGGCTTAAGCGCTCGCCTCCGCAGCAGCATCCCGCAAAAGCCGCCATCCCAATCATGAGAATCAAATGCGCAAAGTTCATGGGAAACCCTTCCAGCCAACCATTTATATTACTAATTCAACAAATCACCGCAGGGGTGGAAACATGAAGGTTGAACTCACAATATTTCCCGGCCCGCTTGCGGCAAGGAGGTCCAATTCCGTGGATTTGGTCATAAAAATAGACGCCACGAGGGACAGGCCCATGTGGTACGAGGCGGAGGTGAAGCTCCCGCCGTCGCTTTCCCTTTCCCAAACCCAGTTGCAGAACACGGGAAGGTTCCGCCTTGGCATACTTGAGCCGAGGGGATACGTCCAGAAGGAAATCAAGGTCTATGCGAGCCACAACACCATGCCGCAGTTGTATAAGTGCGACGTTGCGCTCTTCGCATACGATGAGAAGGCGAACCTGAAGGACCGCACGGACACCTACGTGCAGTTGAGGTGCGAGAACCGGTAAGTGTTATATTTAAAATAACAATCGTTAACTTAAATATAACATGTTGGAAAGATTATTCCGCTCAAACGCGGAAGTGAAAGTGCTTGGCACAGTTCTTTTTGAGGAGAACCTCCACCTCAGGGAAATCTCCCGCAGGGCAAACATTTCCGCCCCAGAAACCAAAAAAGAGTTGGATAATCTCGCTTCCCTCGGCGTTCTCACCCTGGAAAGAAAGGGCAACCTCTCCCTCTACCGCACAAACCCCGCCTGCCCCTTCCTTTCCGAACTCAAAAATCTTTACCTGAAAACGGATGGTGTATTCGCCCTCCTCCACTCCGAACTCCAGAAGCTTCCCGGCATAAGATACGCATTGGTCTACGGAAGCATGGCAAAGGGCACCTATTCCGGAAAGAGCGACCTGGACCTTCTCGTCGTTGGAAGCATACCGGAATCCTCACTGGAATCACTGGCATTCAGGCTCCAAAAAATATTAAAGCGCGAAATCAACTACATCCTCTGGAGCGAGAGGGATTACCGCTCCAAAGCAAAGGAGGGTGGAAGCTTCATTTCCTCGCTCCTTTCCTCCCCTAAGATAATGCTGGTGGGCGATGAGGATGGATTTGGGAAAGCTTGAACGGCAAGGATTGATAGAAAAAGTCACGAAAGACCAAAAGCTTGCCGCAGACCTGATCAAAAGCGCAAACAACGACCTTCAAGCCGCGGAAGACAACATCAGGATAAAACACCCCGACTGGGCACTCGCCATCTCCTACCATGCGATGCTCAGCGCAGGCATGGCCCTGATGGCGGCAAAGGGCTTCGGTGCATGCGGGAACAGCCACTACCTTTCCGTGGTCAAATTCTGCGCAGAATTCTTCCCCATGGAATCCACGCAGCTCGTCTCCTCCTTCAACAAATACCGCGTAAGGAGAAACGACATAATATACGGAGAAGCAAAAGATTCTGTTGGGGAAGACGAAGCCCTCCGCGCCCTCGCCCGCGCGAAGGAATTTGTGGATAAGGTGGAAGAAATAATAAAAAAATAGAACGCCGGGGGAGGGATTTGAACCCTCGACTCCTTTTGGGAGAACAGCTTAGCAGGCTGCCGCCCTACCGGACTAGGCGACCCCAGCACCAAGAGGAAGGGGGGACACCCCCCTTCTCTCTAGGGTACTCATAACCCCCCGCGATTTTAGTATTAATCGCGGTAAGTCAATTTGAACTAAATAAGAGGTGGAACAATTAAAAAGAGCGTCGCTCAAAATAGGAATCACTTCTGTCAATATTTGAAGCGGGATAGGGTAGCTTGGAGTGCCCGCTGGGCTCATAACCCAGAGATCGGTGGTTCAAATCCACCTCCCGCTATGCATCAGTAAGGTGGTTCCCATGAAGGAAATAACCGTAATCGTGGACAACAGGATTGGAACGCTCGCGAACATCGCGGAGGCGCTGGGAGGCGCAGGAGTGAACATAGAGGCAGTGTCCGCCTACGGCCAGGGAACCAACGCGGTCTTCCGCCTCGTAACCAAGGACCCCACATCAGCAAAGAGGGTGCTTGAGAAGGTCCCGGGGATCAGGGGCACGACCGTTTCCGACATACTCGTAATCAAGATGCCGAACAGGCCCGGCGAGCTGGGCAAGCTCACAAGGAAGCTTTCCAACAGGAAGGTGGATTTGGAGAGCGTCTACATCCTCGGAAAAACAGATGACGCATTCACGGAAGTGGCAATAAAGCCGGTGGAGGCGCACCTCGCATTGGCGAAGGACGCGCTCGGAATCAAGGAATAATCTTCATTTCCATTCTTCTGCCCAGCGGATGCCCTTTCGCCATCCTTCTCCTTCTGTCTGCCCTCAGAACAGCCCCCGCATTCTCTTTCGTCGCTTCGTCTTCCAAGAAGCCCCGAACGCGGTTTATTTTATCCATCTCCTCAGGTTTCGCATGCCTCTCCAATCTTTTCAGGATGAGCAAGGCGTCATGCGCGGACATTCTCCTGATTCTGTACAGCCCGACCAATTCCTCCGGGTCTCCAGAGATTACGACCATGCCCTCATTTCACCTTCGCAATTCTTTCGCCGGGGGCAGCAGCGCCATCCATCCTCGCAGCCCTATCCCTCTGCACAAACCTGCTCGCGCCTGCCTTGAATTCCGCATCAGCTGCCATAAGCCGTTTCACCAGCGGCGCATTCCTATCCTTTATGCATTGCACTTCATCAGCGGTTGGCGTTCCTTCCCCAATTAGAAATCTTAAGTCATCTTGCTGATGCATCTCCAACGTTAATAGGATTTCATCCACGTTCCTCCTGCCGGCCCTAACGTCTTCAACCATCAGGTCATCATCAGTTTTGCCTTTTTTAGCCCTCAATTCGGCTGCACAATCCTCTAGCCTTCCCTTATATCCTGCAAGTTCCTTCCTTGCCCCATTTAGCGTTTTCTCTTCAGGTTTCCCACCAGCTTTTGTTGTCACTTCAGTGAGGTATCTGTCCTCGAACCGCCCCCACCGGGCAAGAGCTTCCTGCTCCGTAATGATTCCCATCTCCATAAAACTTGCCAAGGTCGCATATTCAGTAAGAGTCTCGCTCATATCCTCACCCCAATACCAATTTCCCTTCCTTCTTTAATTTCTTTATCTTTTCCACCAGTTTCTCAACCGCAACCCTTTCCTGCGTCCCGTCGTTCCTAAACCTAATCGTAACCGAATTATCCTCTAAAGTCTGGTAATCGATCGTAATCGCGTAGGGGCATCCAATCTCGTCCGCCTTCGCATACCTCCTCCCTATGCTCCCGGATTCCGAATAAAGCGCCTCAACCCCCGCCTCCCTCATGGAAGCCGCAATCCCAGAAGCCTTCTCCTTCAGCCCGTCCTTCTTCATTAGAGGGAAAACACAAACATCATAGGGCGCAACCGAAGGCGCGAAGTCGAACCACTCCCAGTCCTTCCCCTCCGATTTCTCCCGGAATGAGTGTTCAAGCATGCAGAAGAACAGCCTGTCCACGCCCATGGAAACCTCCACCACGTGAGGCACAATCTTTTCCTTCGTCTCCTCGGAAAACACGCTAATCTCTTTCTTGCTCAGCTCCCCATGCCTCCCCAAATCATAATCCGTCCTATACGCATTCCCCGCAATCTCCACCATCCCGTGCGACGTCTCCACCTCCAAATCCACGTTGCTCTCGGAATAGTGCGGCGTCTCATTCTCACGCAAATGCCTGAACCACATCGCCTCCGGGTTCAGCCCGGCAATGGTATAGTAGTCCCATTCCTTCACAAGGAAGTAAGCCATAATCTCATTCGCGATTCCGCGCCGGACAATCTCCTCTGCGGAAATCCATTCCGGCGCCCCGTTATCCTCCTGCCTCTCCCGCGTGAGCACCCGTATCTTCTTTCCTTTAACCGCCTCAAACCCCTCCATCGTGGGCACCTTCGGGTTGAAGAAATACTCCAATTCCATCTGCGTGAACTCGCGCATCCTCACAAGCCCGCGCCTGGGGGAAATCTCGTTCCTGAAGCTCCTCCCTATCTGCCCAACCGCGAGGGGCAGTTTCGCCCCGTGGTTCCTGAACACCCGCGGAAAGGAGGTAAAGATTCCCTGCGCCGTCTCCGGCCGGAGATAAGCAACCTCCTGGTTCGCCCCTATCCCGGTGCGGAACATCAGATTGGAAGCAAACGCATCCGAAACCCTCCCCCCGCAGGAAGGGCATTTGATATCATTATCCCTAATTTTTGCCGTAATCGTCTCCAGCTTCCCATCCCACTTGAATTCCATTTTTGATTCAACCAGGTGGTCCGCCCGCACCTTCGTGTGGCACTTTTCGCACTCCACCACCGGATCCGTGAATTCAGCCACATGCCCGCTGGCCTTCAATACTATTTCAGGAGTGACAATGGAGCATTCCACTTCAAGGAATCCCTCCTCCTGTATGAACATCCTCCTCCAGAGGGCCTGCAACCTCCTCTTGATTTGCCACCCCGTCGGCCCGTAGTCATAGAAGCCGGAGACCTGCCCGTAAATCTCATTTGACGGGTAGAAGAAGGACCTTGTGAGCGCCAGCTCATATATTCTCTCGTGAAGTTCCATGGGGTAGACTTATGTGAAAACGATTAAAAAAGAAGATGGCTTCCCTAAAGGCCCTCTATCTGGCCGTATGCCCCTATTATCTCCTGCTTGCTGTAGTAGGGGACAATGCCTCCGAACTTCTCCTTCACATTCTTTGCCGTGATAACTTCCATGAAGGCCTTCCTTACCGCTTCCCTCTCTGCCTCAGTAAGCCTTCCAAACTGCTTCTCTAGGCTACCCCCCAGCTCGCCGCTGGTTCCGCGTTCGTCCGCCTTAGCGAGGGCGCACACAAGGTCAACAACATCTATCTTGTCCCTCAGCCTGTTCGCATAAGCTTTCAGCGAGACCAGCTGGTCCCAGGAAAGCACCCTGAATTCCACCCCAAGCCTCTCGAATGTTACGGTCCTCAGGTCCTTCTCTTTCAGCACATACTCCTCTATCCTGAGCTTTCCGTCCTCAAAATGGTAGATGTCCATCTCGCAGGGGATCTCCGCGTGCTCGTCATATGCATTCACCGCGGTCTTGTTCGGGAAAGGGGCCTTTATAAGCGGGGTTCCAAAAGTTGCCGCCGCCATAGCCGGGAATCCCCTGTCTATCGCTATTATGTCCAGGTCGTGGGAGCCCCTCCACTTTCCGGTAGGGCCCTTCAGCTCCCCTTCCGCAGCCGTTATGTACATGAAGGATGCGAATCCGCCCATAAGGCAGAACCTCTGGCTTCTCTCGTTGCCCTCCATTGCCAGCGTAAGCAGGTACTTTAGCGGGAAGAAATGCCCCGTTCCCCTCGCCTCCTCCACCTTCTCCAGGAACCTGAAAACCCTTGCGGCTTCAGGAATCCTTTCCGAAGGGAGCTTGAACAGGCTTTCTGCAAATGGGGAACCCTCGCCCCTCTTCGTGGCAAAAGCAATTGCCCTATCAGCGGGGCTAGCAGTTTTAGTGGCACCATTCATGGTAATATATGGTCAAGAAGAGTATTTAAACATATTGGTAATAGGTGTTTTTAAGTGTCAGAAGTCCATCAAACTCTTCTGGCTCTTCGGGTCTTCTTTAGGTTTCTCCCATCTCATTTCCCCGAATTCCCCGTCGTAGCCCGGCTTCCAATACACTTCCCCGTTCCGTGCCTTAACAATCGCCTTCGCCAGCACCTTGTCCGAAGCCAAAATAAGATTCTCCTCAGGCGCCTCCAGCGCCGCAAACTCGTTTCCAAAGTAATTAACTATCTTGAAGTACTCCTCCTGCACCCCCTTCGTGGCAACGCCCGCATCCCGCACAGATGCAATAATTTCCATTAGTGGGATAAGCCGCGTGAATGGGACGGAATGCGGAGGCACAAACCCTTCCTTCCTGTCCGCGAGCACTTCCACCCTGTGCAGCACACCGATGGTCATCTTCTTCTTGCACACGGGGCACACATCCCCCATCTTTATCGCATCTCCGGGCGCCATCCGCACCTTGCATTCGCGGTGCCCGTCCCAGTGGTATTTCCCCTCCTCCGGATAAAACTCATACGTTTTAACAAATCCCTTCCGCGTCCTTATCGCATCCACAATTCCCTTGTATGTAATCTTATCCATCTCAAACACGTTCGCCTCCCTCCCCAATTTCTGCGGCGAGTGGCAATCTGAATTTGAAATCAAACTAATTCTGTCCAGCGAGCTCAGCATCCAGTTCATGGAAGGGTCGGAAGAGAGCCCGGTTTCCAATGCAAAAATGTCCTTTGCATATTTCCCGAAAGCCTCTTCCAATGAATTGAATCCCGATTTGGAACCAAATACTCCAAACCAAGGAGTCCAGCAATTGTGTACCGCTGCGGCTTCAGAAACATACGAGTTATCGCCTTCCACCTCAAAATTGAAAACCTCACCATTGTATTCTCTGACTTCAATCTCTCTCACTGGCACGTACAAGTAATTTCCATCTATCCATCCATGCCTTCGTGCAAGTTTGCTTCTGAATTTTTTAAAGACCGGATCTTTCGCCAAACCATATTTATCATTAAAGAAGGAGGGCCTCATAGAATGCCCATCGTGCTTAGCTTCTATTTTTCTATCTCCAAAATAATGCCTTTTTGAATTGTGCACTTCCTTCGTTTCATGGAAGATCGTAGGCACAATTCCTAATCGTAGCATTATCGCTTTCATCTGCTCGGTTATATCATGCGAGTTTGTGTATCCGGTATCGCCCCTCCACCAACCCAGAAAAATCTCGGCTTGTTTTTCCTGGGGGAGCGTCAACATCCAGGATGGCAGGCATTTTGTGTGCGCTCTCTTTTCTTTGGCGCCATAGCAAAAGTTGGAAAAGAATTCCATTAGGTATTTTGAATAATATGTTATTTCTACACCATTCCCACGTTTTCTTTCAATTGGCGATTTAAGCCCGAAAATAGATTCTATTATCCGTTTTACATCTGCAATATAGCCGTCTTCATTTGCATTGAAGCAAAATAAAAGCGCATCACGTCCGTTGTTGTATCCCTCAGCGAGGTAGTACCCCACCAATCTGCAGAAATCCTTGGACACCGGTATTTTTTCTGGAAGTTCCCGCACGCGGCTATTTTTGAAGGTTTTACCGATATAACCATAAGTGCGTATCTCTTTTGCATCCTTTACCCCCCGCAGGATTGGGAATACGAGTATGTCCCCGACCTCAATGTCCTTTGCTTGCATCCAGCCCGCTTCATACTTTTCATAAAATTTCCTTCTGCAGCAGTTTTTATCAGTGCAAGTGGGTTTGCATATATCTCTTGAAACACAAGGATTCTTTGCACTCTTTATCACGTAAAAGGGATGCTCGGGGGTGGTTTCAGTTCCAGCAGTAAAATAGTACGGCTTTATTCTGTAGGTCTTCCCCGCGTACTTTCTTTTCAGCTTCTTGAGGACTTTTTTATACCTGCCCTTATGGGTCAAAACCAATTCGCCTTCATTTACTTCCGATATCTTCTTCGAACCATTGATTGTGTTTATCCTCTCGTCTGGAGGCAGGCAATGTGCGGGCACCACGCAAATCTCTCTTGAAATCCCACGCAATATCTCCATCATCTCAATGACATCCATATTTAGCATGGGCCGCCCGTCCTCCTCCAATTTCCCGAACCTCTTCAGCCCTTCGCCAATCTGCTCCACCACTTCCAGCGAGGGCGCAAAGAGGATGTTATGCACCTTCTTATTCACATTATTCCGATAAAATATGTTGCTCACTTCCGTCGTAAGCATGAATTTCGTATTCTTGTAGGAGAAAATCCCCTCCCCCTCGTCCTTCAGTTTCCTCTTCAGCTCGCCCAGCCATTTAGGGTGCGTGAAGTCCGCGCTTCCCAGCAGCCCAATCCCCTTTGTCTGCGCCCACTCCGAGAGCCCCTCCAGGTCGGAGTTCCCGCTGGTCGCACGTGAATATCTTGAATGTAGGTGCAAATCCGCGATAATGCGCATGGGGGGTTTTTTGGTTCTACCTATTAAAAACCTACCACCAGCCTTCGCCTGATACGCAGGTCATATATTTATAAAACCTTATTACACATATACTCACGGGTGAGTAAGATGGTGAACGTAACAATAGCGGTTTCAGAAGACCTGAAGAAGCTTTTGGACAGATTTCCGGAGATAAACTGGTCGGAGGTCGCCAGGCAGGCGTGGCTTGCCAAGGTTAAGCAGCTTGAGTTTCTGAATGAGCTTACAAAAAAAAGCCGTGCAACCGACAAGGACATAGAAGAGCTTTCCGCAAAAATAAAGAAGGGGCTTGCAAAGAAGTACCTGGGGTAGCCCATGGACCTTGTGGTTGACACAAACATCATCATAGCCGCCATTCTCAAGCGCGGCGCAACGCGAAACCTCATATTCAGCAGTTTTCTCAATCTGCATGCCCCGGAGCACATATCATATGAGATTGCAAAATACCATCAGGAGCTTATGGAAAAGGCAGGCATGGACAGCGATTCTTTTGATGCAGCCCTTTCAGTGGTGCTTTCCCAGATTGATGTAATCTCCAAAAGCGCATTTTCCAGCAAGCTGGCAGAGGCGGCAGGGATATGTTCGCAGCATCCGGAGGATACGCCTTTCGTTGCGCTTTCCCTCCATCTTCGCATACCCGTCTGGACCCATGACAAGGCATTCTCCAGGCACAAGGAGATAAAGACGATTTCCACAGAAGAGCTTTTGCGCATCCTTATTTCCGAATAACCGCCATTTATTTAAAATCCCCGCACGAAATCCATCCATGGCTTTTGACGCTAAGAAATTCATTCCCGGAGCCGTGGAAGGCATAAGGAAGGAGGTCGGGAAGGAGAAATGCATAATCGCGGTCTCCGGCGGCGTGGACTCCATGGTCGCCGCCGCCCTTGCAGCCAAGGCAGTTCCTAATCAACTCGTCTCCGTCTTCGTGGACAACGGCTTCATGCGCAAGAACGAGGCGGAGCAGGTGAAGGAAGCCGCAGGAAAAGTCGGCATGCCCCTCCGCATCGTATCCGAGCAGGAGCGCTTCATAAAAAAGCTGGAGGGCGTTTCCGACCCTGAGCAGAAGAGAAAGGTAATCGGCGAACAATTCATCCGTGTATTTGAAGAAATAGCGAAAAAAGAGAAAGTAAAGGTGCTCATACAGGGGACAATCGCCCCGGACTGGATAGAGAGCGGAGGCGGCGGCAGGCAGACCATCAAATCTCATCATAACGTCGGCGGGCTTCCAAAGGATATGGACCTGAAATTATGCGAGCCCCTGCGCGAACTCTACAAGCACGAGGTGAGGATGCTCGGCAAGGAATTGGGGCTCCCGGATTACATCTTTGAGAGGCAGCCGTTCCCAGGCCCTGGGCTGGCGGTAAGGATTGTAGGCGAGATTTCCCGCGAGAAATTGGATATCGTAAAGGACGCATGCTTCATAGTTGAAGAAGAACTGGGCCGCGCCTCTGCATCCGGAAAAATGGAGCGCCCGTGGCAGTATTTCGCCGCAGTGCTTCCTTCAAAGACCGTGGGCGTAGCCGGAGACGAGAGAATCTACAAATACACCGTGGTTGTGCGCGCCGTCCGCAGTTTGGATGGAATGACCGCCAACTTCTCCGAAATCCCATATGAGGTATTATCCAAAATCTCCACAAGGATCACAAATGAGATAAGGGGCGTGGGAAGAGTAGTATATGACATCACGAACAAGCCGCCCTCAACAATAGAGATGGAATAATTAGGTTTGCATGCCTGAAGCCAATCAGGGCACCATGCTCATTATCTTCTCAAAAATGCGCTCGTTGTAGTGGTGCTTCTCCGAAGTGTGGTGTGCGTTTATAGGGAGCGCCTCCCACTTCTCCACCGAATGCGTGTGCGAGGAAGCGGAATGCGCATCCTTGAAGTGATCATGCCCCGCGGCTATGTGCACCACCCTCTCGCTGAGCCGCCTAATGCTGTGGATTGTGTGGTCCTCGTCCTCCCTGCGTATGGGGACCTCTGAACCCATCCTGTTCTGGACCGGGATGAACTTGAGCTGCTCGGAGGCCTCCTCGCGCGGGGCTTCTTTCTCTTTCATAACCATTTTCTCACACATGTATTACTCGGAAAGGCTTTATAAATGTATAGTTAGCCCCGACCGGATTCGAACCGGTGTCCACGGGTCCAAAGCCCGCTATCCTTGACCGCTAGACGACGGGGCTAGCGTACATATAGCCGCAACAACGATTTTAAATCCCAGATGGGCATATGCCAGCATGGAGGAATCCCTCGCCCTTCTGCGCGCAGGCAAGGTCAATGAGCTTAGGAGGCGCGCAAAGGAGGCGCTGAAAAAAAACAAGATGGACCCCGAGGCGTGGTTCATGCTGGGCATGGCCGCCCAGCACGAGGGCCAGCGCTCCCACGCGATAGAATGCTTTGAACACGCCCTTTATGCAAAACCCGAGCCCAAATACTACCGCGCAAAGGCCTCTGTGCACATGGAAGGGTTTGAATTTGAGCAGGCGGTGGAGGAGCTGCAGGAGGCCCTTGACCTGAAGGAGGACGTGGATTCCCTCTTCCTCCTCTCCATATGCATGCTTTTCCTTGACAGCCCGGATGCCACGAGGTACATGCACAGGGCGCACGAGCTGAACGAAAAGCGCACGAAAGAACTGCTGCGCGACTTCTTCCTCCGCTTCTTCAAGAACGACCAGGGGATTTCGGACAAGGAAAAAAAGAGGCTCTGGGCGAAGATTTCCTCCTAATTCTGGCACCTGTTCCCACATCCCGTTTATATAGGTTACCGCACATGAATATATGCTGGAGGTGGGTTCCTTGGCAATTCGTTCCCTCCGGCAAAGGGGGATAGAAAGGAGGCAGAAGCTCGTAGATGAGCTGGTGCGTTCCGGCTATGGGGTAATAGACGACCCGAGGTTATGCAAGCGCGGAGAGATAATCCTCAACCGCGGG
>JAGVON010000074.1 GCA_020052735.1 archaeon
AAGAAAGTGACCGCATGAGCGAAGAGGATATCCGGAACCTTCAGCATGCGATAAAGGAATATAGGAACGGCAGAACAATTTCGCTTAAGGAAATAAAATAGGAATCCTCTAATTCCTTTCCCGCCTAATCTATTGCGTGAAGGTTGCAGTAATCGCGGACACGCACGTGGGCTATCCAAGGTTCTACGAGGACAGCTTCACGCAGGCAGAGGCGGCGTTCAGGGATGCGGATGAAAAGGCGGATATTATTCTATTCCTCGGCGACTTATATGACACCAGAGTCCCTTCCCTCCAAATCCTCGGCCGCACAATTTCCTTTTTCCGCTCCATAAAGAAGCCCATATACGCAATCCACGGGAACCACGAGCGCAGGAGCAAGGGCGCCCTGAACCCCGTGGGATTATTGGAGAAGGCGGGCGCGATAAACCACCTCAATTTCTCTTCCGCAATTTTTGAGAAAGACGGGGAAAAGATATTCATCGCAGGCATGGGCAACGTCCCGGATGATTTGGCGAAGGCAGGCCTGGAAAAGCTGAAGGGGACAATCCAAATCCCACAGGCACATCTCTCAATCCTCATGCTCCACCAGTCCGTCTCCGAATTCGTTTTCGGGGAAAACCTCCTCAGCATGGATGACATGGAGCGGCTCGGCTACGACCTGGTGCTCAACGGCCACATCCACGCGAGGAAGGAGGCGCCCGGCTTCCTCATCCCCGGCTCCACCGTAATCACGCAGCTCACAAAGGAGGAGACGCAGCCCCGCGGCTATTACCTCTATGATACTAATGAAAGGAAGCACGAGTTCATCCCGATTCCATGCAGGAAATTCCTCCTTGAGGAATTGGAGTTCAGGGATGCGAAGCCCAGCGAGGTGCAGGAGAAGGCAGGGGAGCTCTCCGCGCGGCTGCGCAGGGAAAACCCCGAAGCCATCATACGCATAATCCTCAAGGGCACTTTGGAGAAGGGAATCCGCGTCTCCGACGTGGTCTTTGCCGGGGAGGTCGGCACCTTCATGGACAACAAGCTGAACGAGCACATGTTCCGTGCGGACCTCAAGGCGATAAGGGAGATGCGCGAAAAGAAATTGTCCATGCGCGAGATGGGCGAGGCGAGGATGCGGAAGAAGATGGAGGGGAAGGCGTCCCTATTTGAGCCGCTGGAGCTTTTTGAGGCGCTCGCGAACGGCGCCGAGGAGGGAATGGCCTACCTCCAGGGAAGGATGAAGCCCGCACAATAACCTATTATAAATGGCGCAACCCATTGTGATTTGATGATTGCAAAGCCAGAGGTCTCCATAGTCGTCCCGACCTACAACGAGCAGAAGTACATACGCCGGGCGCTGGAGGGGCTCTTCGCACAGAAGGCGGATTTTGGTTATGAGGTGATAGTCGCGGACGGCAACTCCACCGATTCCACGGTGAAGATAGCGAGGGAGATGGGCGCAAGGGTGGTCTTTGAGCCCAAGCGCACAATCGCAGCGGGAAGGCAGAAGGGCTTCATGGAGGCGCGCGGGAAGGTAATCGTGAGCTCCTCGGCGGATGTGCACGTGAAGCCGAGGTGGCTCGCGAAGCTGGTTGAGCCGATACGCGGTGGCAGCTGCATCGCCTCGGGCGGGCCGGTCATCCCCAAGGACGGGAACCTCCTTGAGCACGCGTTCGCGAAAGGGCTCCTCACCCCCGCAGCCACCGGCCTCTCAAAACTGGGGATTCCCTACGTGGTCGCGGACAACATGGCGATAAGGGCTGACGTGTTCAGGAAGATAGGCGGCTTTGACACCGACATGGTGACCGCAGAGGACACCTACCTCATAAAAAAGGCGAGGAAATACGGGAAATTCAAATTCGTGAAGGATGCGCCCGTCTACATATCCATGCGCAGGGTAAGGGAATGGGGCTACCCCAAATACCTCCTCTACCACGGGAGCAACTTCTTCAAATACCATTTCACGGGCAGGAGCCATTCGGGATATGAGCCAATACGGTGACTACTGAACCTTCACGGGCTAAAGCCGTGGCTTTCGGTAGTGCCGTGGCTTTAGGCGAAAGCCACAATATGCGGGGTGCGCTCGTTCGTTGCATTAATACGGCTTTCGCGCACCCGTGAAGGTTCACGACAAATGCCGGAGTTTTGTTAGATAGCTTTTTATTGTTTCCAATCAATCTCTTCCCAAAGCGACCGAGGTATTTGTATGGAATTCACCTGGATTATAGGCGCAGAGGCAGGAGCGGGCTCCATGGTCACCGGGAGGACGCTCGCAAAGGTCTTCGCAAGGGGAGGCTACCATGTGATTGGATATCCGGAATACCCTTCCCTCATACGCGGGGGGCACAACACCTACCAGATAAGGGCCAGTGACAAGGAGATTCATTCGCCCGTGAAGAAGAATGATGTGGTCGTCGCATTGAACCGCGACGGCATAATCTTCCACCGCGAGCACATAAACAAGGGCGGCGTGCTCATCTACGATTCGGAGATAGATGCGTCCAGCATAAGGATGCCGGAGGGAGTATCCGTATTCCCGGTCCCGCTCAAGCAGATAATTGAGCAGAACAAGCTGGACCCGCGGATGGCGAACACGATAACCGTGGGCATATCCCTCGGGTTGATTGACTACCCGATGGACGATTTTTTCAAGCTCCTTGAGAAGGAATTCTCCCGCAAATCCAAGGAGATAGTTGATTTGAACGTGAAGGCCGCAAAGGCCGGCTACGATTACGTGAAGGGCAACTTCAAGGGCAATTTCTCCATAAAATTCAAGCCCATGAAGAACGACGGCAATACCATCGTGATTGGGGGCAACGAGGCGTTCGCCCTCGGCGCGGTCGCCGGAGGGGTGAAGATGTTCGCCGCCTACCCGATGACCCCGGCTTCCTCCGTGCTCCATTACCTCGCGGAAAAGGAGCGCGATTTCAATATAGTTGTAAAACAGACCGAGGATGAAATCGCCGCGGTGGAATATGCCATAGGCGCGGCATACGCCGGAGTAAGGGCCGGCACCTCCACCTCCGGAGGGGGCTTCTCCCTCATGGTGGAATCCCTCGGGCTCTCCGCGCTCTCCGAAACCCCCGTGGTCGTCTTCCTCTCGCAGAGGCCCGGGCCCTCAACCTGCCTGCCCACATGGACCGAGCAGGGGGATTTGCGCTTCGCCTTGCACGCATCCCAGGGGGAGTTCCTGCGCGTGCTGATTGCGCCCGGAACGGTGGATGAGGAGTTCTACCTCGGGGCCGAGGCGTTCAATTTCGCGGAAAAATACCAACTGCCCGTAATCGTGATGTCGGACAAGTTCCTTTCCGAATCCCACTTCTCCGCGCGGAAGTTCGAGCCCTCAAAAGTGAAGATAGAACGGGGGGAAATAGCATCCAACCCAAAGGCGCTCAAGCCGATGGAGCGGTTTGAAAGGTACAAAATAACAAAGAGCGGAATCTCCCCGCGCACATTCCCGGGCACGCAGAACGGGATGCACGTGGCCACCTCCTATGAGCACAGGGAGGACTCTTTCTCATCCGAGAATTTTGAAAACCGCGTTGAGATGGTGGACAAGCGGGCGAGGAAGCAGAAACTCCTGGAGAAGGACATCCCCCTCCCGAAAATCTACGGGAAGAAGGATGCGCCCATATCCATAATATGCTGGGGCTCGCAGCTGCTCCCGGCGCTGGACGCGCTCCCCATCCTTGAGGCGAAGGGGGTGCATGCGAATGTGATCCACTTCGCGTACCTTTATCCGCTCCCGAAGAGGATACGCGCGCTGCTGAAGGCGGCGAAAAACACCATTATGATTGAGAACAACTCCACCGCGCAGTTCGCGGGGATGCTGAAGGAGTTCCTCTCCTTCCGCCCGAACGTGCTTGCCCTCAAATACGACGGCAGGCAGTTCTTCCCGGACGAGGTCGCGGATGCGGTTGAGAAGGCGAAGGCGGACAAATTCCGGAGGAAAGTTATGCGCGTGGTGGACAAGGGCGAATATGAATATTACAACCCCGCGCTTTATTCCGAGGTGAGATGAATGGCAACGCTTGAAGATTTCACGGTCAGGGAGAAGCCCCAGTGGTGCCCGGGATGCGGGGATTTCGCAATAAACATGGCGATAAAGAATGCCCTCGTGGAAATAGGCGCCGAGCCGCATAATACCGTAATAGTTTCCGGAGTCGGATGCTCCGGAAAGATGCCCCATTACGTGCGCTCGTACGGCTTTGAGAGCCTGCACGGGAGGTCGCTTCCGCCCGCGTCCGGCATAAAGCTCGCGAACCACGAACTGAACGTCATAAGCGTCGGGGGCGACGGCGACGGATACGGCATAGGCATGGGCCACTTCATCCACATCATGCGGAGGAACTACGACCTCACATACATCGTCCATGACAACCAGGTTTATGGATTGACCACCGGGCAGGCCGCGCCCACCACCCAGAAGGGGATGAGGACCAAGAGCACACCCTACGGAAACCTGGAGGACCCGGTGCATCCGCTCCCGATTGCGCTCACGATGGGCGCAACCTACGTCGCGAGGGGCTTCGCAGGGGACCTGAAGCACCTCTCCGCCCTCATAGCCGGCGGCATAAAGCACAAGGGGTTTGCGCTCATAGACGTATTGCAGCCCTGCGTGACCTTCAACAAGCTGAACACCTACCAGTACTGGCAGCAGAGGTGCTACAAGCTTGAGGATAAGGGGCACGACGCCTCCGACCACGCAAAGGCGATGGAGAAGGCGAACGAGGACTGGACATCCAATTACGAGAAGATACCCATAGGGCTCTTCTACAAGGAAAATAAGCCCACGTACGAGTCCGAGCTTCCCCAGCTAAAAACCCCGCTCCTGAAGCACGGCATAAAGCCCGTGGGGCTGGAAGCGGCCATGGATGAGTTCATATAGCTTTTAATTTTTTACCACTTATAATCATATACGTGCATCAACGGTATTTATACATCGGCGAGCCTCCCCCGCGCCCAGTGCGCATGCTTGACGCGCTGGAGAGGCGCAAGAAGGCCGCCGTGGCATCCCCCGTGGTTGTTGGCGGGGCCGCCGCCCTCATCTCCTATCTTGCGAGGATGAAGAAGCTCAATGACGAGATTGAATGCAACAACGGCCTCCACGCAAAACTTATGGAGCGCGAGAATGCAGAAGCGAAACCAACCTCCCAGCCGGGCTCCGCATCCACCAGGGTAGATGCGTTCATAGGCTGGGCAGAAGGCCGGATGGTGAGGCAGACCAAGTGGGAGCTGAAAAAGAGCGATGCATTCATATCCGCCCTTGAATCCGACATTGATGCCTGGGCCCACGCGCGGGACGGCGGGATTGCGGCCGCAGTTGCCGCGGCGATGGCCCTTGTTGTTTATGCCACCCTCCGGTCTTTGAGGAGGCGGGGGAAGAGGAAGGATGAGATTGCAAGGGCCTCCGCGCCGCAAAGGGAAAGGAAGGTTGCCCGCTCCATGGACGACCTCGCCCACGCAAAGACGGAGCTGAAGCCCCCTGAAAAGCCGCCTTATTACGGGCAATACCATTCCAGGCTGGCGAAGAAGCTTAAGCGCCAGATGGGCGAACATGCCCCACTAGTGGCGGAAATCGCGCTGATGGCATTCCCACCCGCCACCATCCATATGGTAATGGACGACCCTTCGGACCTCGGGCCGTTCATAGGGGCGCAACGGGCATACTACGAGCGGTTCTGCCTTGAATTGCTGAAGAGGGGGCTGAAGCCAGAAGACATATTCTTCAACATGGACCTTCCGCCCAAGAAACCCCTGGCATGAATTGTTTTGCCATCAAAAAGAGCAAGCCGCCCCGGGAAGGGGGCGGCAAAAGGAAAAGCTCAGGACTGCTCAATTATCCATCCGACCAGCCCGTAGTCCGAGAAATCAAGCGAGAAGGTGTAGTCCTTGTTGTTTATCTCCACCTCATCGCCGTCCTCTATGGCCTCGTCGTCCCCGTCTATCTCTATCGTCACGCTCGCGTTGCCAATCGCCGTCACCCTGTAAGAGCCGCCGAGCATCTTCACCGTTGAGGTGGCCAGCCTCGGGTGGAACTCCGAGGTCTCAACACTTATGTCATACTCGTCCTCCTGGGTGCATCCGGTGCCGGTGTATGCGGTTATGGTCCCGTCCTGCGTGTAAATCTGCAGGTAGCCAAGGTCCCCGCGTATCTTCGCAAACCCATCGGTCGTGTTCGCATCGGTCACCTCAAGCGAAAGCCCCTCGCTGCAGAGGTCGTCCGTCTCCTCCCCGTTGTCCAGGCCGCAGGAGTCAACCTCATCCCCGTCCCTGTTGTAAATGGTGAAGGCCGCGGTCTCGCCCCCGTCCGAGCCGCTCACGCTGTCCAGCGAGACATAATAGTCGTCGTCAACCAGCGCTTTCTCCCCCTCGTAAAGGGTGAGCGAGCTGGCCGCCTTGAACGCGAACCAGTTCAGGGCGTCCTCGTCAAGGTTCTGGCCGTCGCCGTCGCACTCTATCTCAACGCACGCGCCACCTTCGCAGAAATTGCCGATGCCGCACTGCATCGTTATGGATAGTATGTCCCCTCCGCCGCAGTAATACTCCACGACCGCAACCTCGCCGCTGCAGATGTCCGAGCGCGAGGTGGTCCCCAGGCGGGCCGTGCCGGCCTCAACCTTCACCTGGCCGCCGTCCGAATCCGTGCACGACGCCTCAACGCATGCGCCATCCTCGCACATCTCGTCGGAGCCGCACGCTATGCTCGCGTTATTTATGCTTCCGGAAGCGTCGCAGTAATATTCCATCACCCTCCTGCCGTCGCTGCTGCACGAATCCTCCTTCCGGTTGTCCCCTATGGAGGTGGTGCCTGCCTCACCTTCCTCCTGCCCTCCGTCCGAGTCCGTGCAGGTGTAGGCGACGCACGCCCCCTCAACGCAGTGCTTCCCCGCACCGCAGCCCATCGCCCTTGAAAGCACTCCGCCCGCAGAGCAGTAATATTCCGTCACGGACGTCTCCCCGGCGCAGGCGTCCGTGCTGGACGCCGCCCCGGATGTGGCCGTTCCCTTGGCCTCTGCAACCTCCCCGCCGTCGCTGTCCGTGCACGGCGCTGCTGAGCATGCCCCGTTTGCGCATACATTCCCGGTTCCGCAGGGGATTTCGGATACCCCTATGATAGTTGCTTCATCGCAGTAATATTCCTTTACCACCAAAGTGTCAACGCATGAGTCGGAGCGGTTCAGGCCGCCGAATGAAACCACGCCGAGGGTGCCCGTGGCCTTCCCCCCGTCCGAATCGGTGCACTGGGCGCCGCCCGGGGCTCCCCCCGGCTGTGTGCAGCCCGCAAAAACCATCAACAGAACGAACCCAAAAGCGGCCAGTGCCCGCGCAGATATGCATTTCATCCAGATTACCCGCGCAGACATGGAAGTTCAATTTTAAATTTCTTTGCCCGCCCGGCATGCGCCCGAAACCTGCTTCTAATTTATCCTGGCGATTTCCCCGTTCATCTTTTTCATGTTCACTACTTTTGCGCTCCCGTTCTCAAAAAACAGGAGCTGCCCCTTAGCGCCGATTATCTTCCCTTCCAATTCGTCCGCAACCTCAAAACTGGATGGAATATCATACTCCAGCTTCTCAACCTTCGCCCCCTCAACCACGAATTCGCCGAACGCGACGCTCCCCTTCAATAATCCGAGCGCCTTTTCCAGGGGCTCCCTGTTCTCTTTTCCAAGCAATTTCAATTTCGTGTCGTTCCTTATCGCGTTCCTGAACCCGTATTCGTTCTGCAGGAGCGCCTCCATCTCATATGTGTCCTTCCCATTCTCAAGGCGCATTATCTCCACGAAAAAGTCGGCGCCCTGCTCCTTTACCCTCTCGGCCACGCGCTCCCTCTTGGTCACGCCGCATTTCACAAGGTCCCCGAATGAAACAAGATAAATGGAATAAGGGCGGTTCAGGAACTGCTCAGCCACCTCTTCATATCCCGTAAAATCCAGCCGCGTATGCACCCTTGCAATGTCCTTGTAAGCGCAGAGTGGGCACTGCATCATCCCCCTCTCCCCGTGCGGGCAGGGCTTCCTTCCTTCCATGTCCGCATACCCGATGCACGCCTTCTCACCGGAGCGTGAAACGCTCCAGAAGCCCTTCATCTCCTCGTTGCAGAGCTGCCCGCACTCCCAGAAATGCAGCGTGGGCGTTATGCCGGAGAAGAAGGAAATCACGTGTGCCTCGCGCATGCGCCCCTTTTCCGTATGAGATTTATAAGGGTTTGCGGGGTTTTTCGCCGCTCACTTCTCCTCAGCCAGCCTGCGCATCGTTTCCGCGAGCACTTCGGTTCCGAGGGCGAGGTCGTCCAGGCGGGTGTCCTCAAGCGGGTTGTGGCTTATTCCTTTTTTGGAGGGCACGAATATCATCCCGGTCTCCACCCCGGATTTTGCAGGCACTTTCGCGTCATGCCCGGCGCCGCTGGGCATCAGCCTCGCCTCAACGCCAATCTCCCTGCATGCATCGCCTATCCTCTCCACCATGCCGCCGGACAGGGAAAACGGGTCCTCTCCGGCAAGGTCCTCGCATTCGCAGGCTATGCCCTCGCTCTTGCATATCTCCCTCGCGTCCTTCACAAAGCCCTCCTTAGCGCTTTCAAGGAGCCCCCTGTCCACGGACCTGAAATCAAATTTCATTGTTACATTTTGCATCGTGGTGGTCAGCCCGCCCCCGTTCTGCACTATGATAGGGCACGCCATCCGTATGTCTTCCAGCGCGCGCAGCCTCGGGGGGTTGTTCAGCTCGTTCGCCAGTTCCCTCAGCCACATGATTATCCTCGCCATCGCGAAGCTGGCGTCTGCGCCTTCCGCGTTCCCGCAGCCCATCCGGTCCATCATCCTTGCCGCGCCGGTATGCAGGCCGAGCCCGAGAAGCCTTAGCTGGAACCTCCTGTTCCCGGCTATGCTTGTGACGATTCCCACCCGCCTGCCCTCGCTTTCAAGAACCCTGCCCTGCTCCACGTGCAATTCTATGTATGCGCGCACCTGCCTGGGCGTGAGATGCCCCTTCAGGCACGAAAGGTCCGCACCGCAGAGCCTCATCGCCTCCCGCAGCGTCTTCGGCTCGCCGCCTTCAAATGCCTTGACCTCCTTTCTTGCGAGAAGCTCCTCCGTGCACCCTCCGAACGCGCTGGTTGAGCCCAGGTATGTCTTTCCGAACCTTACCGACTCCTCCCCCCTCCAGGCAACCGCGACCAGGGGCCTCCTGAGATTCGCCCCGGATTCCGAAACCATCCTTGCTGACTCTATCGCGGCAAGCACCCCGGCGACCCCGTCAAATTTCCCTGCGTCCTCAACCGAATCCAGGTGCGAGCCGCTCATGACGCTCCTGCCACGCGGCCCAATCACCCCATATAAGTTTCCGAACCTGTCCCGCGAGGTGCGCAGCCCGGCGCCCTCCATGAGCCTCATCGTGCGTGAAAATGCGTCGTTCTCCTCCCTCGTGTAGGCGAGGCGGGACCTTTTGCTCCCGTTCATTCCGTCCCTTCCGATTGCCTCAAGGTTCTGCTCCAGGAATGCTTTTCTGGCTTTCATAAGTGTATATTCATGGAAAAGTGTTAAAAAGCATTATTAGATGTAAGTAATAATAATGCACGCCCAGTGCCTGTGCGGCCCGCCGCTCACACGATATTCGGATTCGCTCTCAGCAGGAGATAAACCCCGAAGATGAAGAATATCGCCGCGACCAGGTATCTCCCATATTTTTTCATCCACGCGCCGACCGGGGAGAGCATCTTCTCCGTCCTCTCCGGCGCCACCACGCATATCGCCAGCGGCAGCAGAACCGGGAGTATGAAAAATAAGTCCGCCATGGATATCAGCAGCAACCCATAAAACCGCCCTACGCCCGCCTCCACAATCTCCTTCACCGCGGTTATGTTCAGCAATACGGCGTCAAAATTGGTGATGTTCGCGATGAAGCCGATGAGGAACCACTTCAGGAGCGAGGGCTTCTGGGAGGCCTCTTCTAACCGTGGAGCATCCCCCTCTTTCACAAGCACCTGTTTTGCCGCGAACAGTATGAACAGCACGCCCAGTGCAATGTCAATGTATGCAGGAATGCGCGGCGTCCTTCCGCTGGATGCCTCGGATACGGCGGCGAACGCAACGCCCGCAAGGATTAATGCAACCACCACCCCGCCCATCATGAAAGCGAACGCCCTTGCCTTCGGGCTGTTCTTGCCCGCGAGGAGATAGATTGCAACCGCAAGCAGGCCCGGCGACATCGCGGATGCGATTGCGAGCGCAAGGACCTTTGCGGAAAGCTCAAGCATGAATCCAATTGGAAACAGTTAGTATATAAAATAATTGCAGGGGGCAGGATTTGAACCTGCGTAGGCGCTAGGCCACGGGGTTCTAAGCCCCGCGCGTTTTCCAGGCTCCGCCACCCCTGCTCTCCTTTTTTCTCGCCTCACCTCGCCACCAGGGGCTCGGTTCGGCTCTGCCGTTGGGTATGCCCTGCGGGGCAAGCAAAAAGGAGCCCAAAAACCATCGGCATTTCTTTTACGGAACGGACGTTAATTAAATACTTACCTTGCCGGAGCCCGATAGTCAACCGCCATTCCCAATCTTTATATTCTTTATCTTCCATTCCCTTCCCGGGGAAACATATGAGATACCTAATCGGCTTATTCTTGATATTTGGGATGTTGCTCTCGCCTGCCTTCGCGCAGCTGGGATGCAACCCTGGCAACTCGGAGTGCATAGACGCTTCAAGCTACCATGAATGCACTGAATACGCGGTATGGGGCGATGCCCAGGACTGCGGCTCGGACCAGGAATGCGTGGATGGCACGTGCCAGACGCGCCTCGGCTGCCAGCCGGGCACCTCCGAATGCCTTGACAGCACCAGCTACCATGTGTGCGGCTCGCACGCAATCTGGAACCCGACGCAATACTGCTCTTCAGGCCAGACATGTTCCGGCGGAACCTGCCAACCGGTCCCGCAGTGCTCATACAGGGACATGCGCTGCTCGCCCTCGGACGGGAATGAAATCCAGCAGTGCAACTCGCAGGGCCAGTGGGCGAACTACAGGCACTGCAGCTACGGGTGCAGCAATGGGGCGTGCAAGGACTGCCGCCGCGGCGACACCCAATGTTATGACGACACCCATTACCAGACCTGCGACTCGGACGGCGAATGGGGCTCCAAGAAGAGCTGCGGGAGCGGCTACCTCTGCGACAGCGGTGACTGCGTCCAGAGCTCCCACGGCGCCTGCTCGGTGAGCGGGCAGACGCGCTGCTCCACGGGAAGCACGTACGAGCTCCAGCGCTGCAGCGGCGGCTACTGGACTGATTACATGTACTGCTCCAACGGCTGCGCCTATGCGATGTGCGTGCAGTGCGGCACCGGGAGCACCCAGTGCACGGACTCCACCCACCAGCAGACCTGCAACAGCGACGGGCAGTGGGGCAGCTTCACCACCTGCGCAAGCGGGCAGATATGCACGGGCGGCTCATGCCAGGCGCCCAGCGGGGACCAGTGCGCAACCCCGGGCATAAAGAGGTGCTCGCCCACGAATGCGAACATGGTCCAGCAGTGCGGAAACAATGATGTGTATGCGGACTACCTCCAGTGCTCGCAGGGATGCTTTGATTCCCAGTGCGCGGAGTGCGCTCCGGGAACTTCCGCCTGCGCAGGGGCGACTTCCTATAGGGATTGTTCCCCGGACGGCCACCTTTCTGACCCGGTGGAGTGCGCGGCGGGATACACCTGCGACAACGGCGCCTGCGTGGCGACGCCCGTATGCACGGACGGGCAGCGCAACTGCGTCTCCAACAACGTATATACGTGCACAGGGGGCCAGTGGAATATGCTTTTGCAGTGCCCGACCCACGACGACTGCGTTGAGTCCGCGGGCACCGCGTACTGCCAGGCAGAGCAGCCTGTGCAGCCGGAGCAGCCTACCCCGCCCACAACAGGGGGGTTGGGCGACCTCGGCATAGTGTTTGTAGGGACGACGGTCGTCCTTGCGGGCGCGGTTGTTTACTTCCTTTTCTTCAGGAAGTAGATAGTAGATTTTAGATAGATAAGGGGGCAAAAGAGCCCCCTTTCCTTTTTCTTGTTTTCCTCCAGTCTACACGAAAACATTTTTAATAACTTACACGGATAATAATTCCATGACACATAAAACTGTTCAGGCAAACGGGCAGGCGACCCCTGCAAAGATAAGGGCATTTGAGAAGTACCTCATGGAGAACGGCAGGAGGAAGGGAATGCGCCCTGACGGCGAGGCGCAGCAGCGGCTTATATTG
>JAGVON010000106.1 GCA_020052735.1 archaeon
GAAGTTGGGGGGAGGTATGATTACCCTAAAGAGATTCGGTCGACGCCCCGTTGCAAGGAATTGCAGCGTAAGAGGGGCGGAGAGCGAAGGGGAGGGGGTTCTCCCCCTCTTCCTCTTGGAAGCTATTCCCCAAATGAGTAAATCCCCTTCTCCTTGGGGAAATCAACGCGCCGCACGGTGCTGAGCGGGAACTTCTGCTGCGAATCGTATGCGACGTAGCCCATGATGGACGCCGCGAGGAACTCCTTCGTGAAGCCGCCATACGCCATTTTTTTTATGAGGCTCACGCCGTCCACGGAGAAGGATTTCCTGTTGCGCATGAAGGAGAGCGCTCCCGTGTCCCCGTCCGTGCTTATGCCGTTCGCGCCAAGCTCCTCGGCGCACATCTCCATGTATTCAACCATGTACGGGACGCCCACGAGCATGTAGGTGCCAATCAGGCCGCTGTTGAACGGCGCCACGAACGCCTCCGGGAGCCATTTGGCCGGGGGCTCCGCATCCTTGAGCTCTTTGGACAATTCGCTCATGTGGAACGTTGTCGCCGGTCCGTCTATGTGGCGGCCGCACGTGCGCAGGAGCGCGGCGAGCGGCTTCTTCCACCCATCGTCGTTTTTCTTGAATGGCGGGATCACGCCGACATAATAAGAAGAGGGCTCTATCTCCGCGAAGGTAGGGGATTTTTTCTTGAGGGCGAAATTGAGTATGTCAACCCAGACGCCGCGGGCCGCTGACGGCCCCGCCGCTGAATAGTTGCGGGAAAGCGCGCCGCGGGTCATGGACTCGGCGACGAAATAGCCCTTTGTTTCCATGCATTATGGAATGTAGGTAATAGGTTTAAATAGTATGGAAGGGAAGATATGCATAATGATGAGATGTACAACCTCTGAGCTTCGCGCAAGCGCGGCTGTGACGACACCAACAGCGTCTGATTGAAAATATTAAGGGGCGGCGCTATTTCGGGAGCTTCCTTGTGCCGCTTCCATCCTTCCCCGCCGGTGCCGGCGGCTGCTGGGACTGCTTCGCTTTCATAGACCTTATGAATGCGGAGTATTTGCCGGAATCGAATTTGCTTGGGGCGCCGAACGCGCCGGTTATGTGGTCTATGCCAAAGCCATTCTCCACAAGCTTTTCAAGGAGGAACATCTTCTTCTCCTCCGCATCCGCGGGGAGCTGCCCCGTGCGCTTCACGTTTGCGTCCAGGGCGGCCCTGAGGTCGCCGCAGAATTCCGGCTGGGACACCACGCCCAGCGTGCACGCGAGCTTGCCTGCGGTAGCCGCCACGAATGGAGGGGCCTGCTTGTCCGTGGGCAGCACGAGGCCGCGGACCGCTGCCCAGCGGAGGAGGTCCTGCTGCCACGGCTCGGCCGGATTCATAATCCCGAACTGCTGCAGGACCGCCCAGCTTTCCGATACGCCCTGTTCTATGTCCTTGAGCAGTTCGGCGAGCGGGGATTTGGGGGCCTGTGCCGCGCTCAGCGCGACGTACTTCTCCTCAATGCCGCCTCCGCGCGCCCATTCCACGATTGCAGGGAGGGCCGAGCCGCCGAATTCCATGGAGGCGCTGATGACATGCGGCCTGGCCTCCGGGGCGAGCGACCGGTCCGGGATCATCGCGAGCAGTGTGGATTCGCCGCCTTCCGCCCTGGCGAGCAGGTTCGCCGCGACCTCCCTTGACCATTTGTCCTGATGGGGCGGAAGCGCCTCTTTCGGGCCGCCTGGAACCCCGGACGTTATCACCTTGGCAAGGTCTTCCGCCGGCAGCGCGGAGCCAGCGGCCGAGAGGGCGCCGTACGCCGCCACTGCCACCTGTTCAGCCGCGCCATCCTTCTCCTTGTCGCGGAGCATGTGCACCAGCGTGCGAAGGACGGAATGCAGAGTGGGGAACGCCCTGTCTTTCTCCGGCTTCCTGCTGTCCGCGGCGAGCCCATCCGCGAGTTCCGGGTCGTGCATCAGCATGAGCCCCTGCATGGTCGCGCCTGCGAGGCGCTCCTCCACGTCAATGGAATTGAGGGCCTCAAGTATATGCCCGTGCCCCTTTTTGCCCATGGCCTTGAGTATGGCGCAAACCCTTTTCTGGAAGCTCTCGGACTGGTCCTCATTGATGAGCCTGCGGAGCGGTGCGATGGCGTTTGTTTTCATGGCCTTGAGCGAGTTGCCCACAATTGCGGTGGGAAGGTCGCCTTTCACCGTCTCCATGAGGCATTCGCGCGCCTTCTGCGTGGTTGCCTCGGAAGTGCTTTCCTCGGATATGCGGACTATGGTGGTGAGGATGTTTGTCTTGCGCATCTCAGGGATGCGGGAGAAGTCCGAAGTGGCCACCAGCTCCAGGAGCGAACCTATTGCCTGGTCTCCGAACCTGACGAGGATATCCCTGGAATTGGACATCCTTTCCACGCTGTGCGGGTCGTCAAAATCGGTGCTGCGGTGCTGGTCTATGCAGCAGGTTATGATTTCCTGCCTGGCGGGAACCCGCACCGCGGCCCCCCCTTCGCCTGCGGCGGCGAACCCTTCGGTCCTGTTTATCACCCCGAACGCGATTGAATCGATGGCGATTACTTTTCCAGGCACGTAGAGCGCGGCGCGCCGCACGAAGTCCCTCGCCGACTCGCCCGCTCCATCTTCGCGGATGTATTCGGCTGCGAGCTCGGCCTCCACCGCATTGTGAATGAGCACTATCGTATGTTCCGGGAATTTCTCATCCTGCATGATTTCCCTGAGCGCCTTGAAAGATTCGTTGGTGTGGATGCGCACGAGTGAAGAGGCGACCAGCGCCATTTCCTTTTCCGTGATGGCGGCGCCCCTTGCGGCCACGAATGATTTTATTGAAGTTACGGAATCCTTGCCCTTTTCCGCGCCTTCCCTGAAACTGGCGGCGTATCCCCTCACGCATTCCTTCTCCGCCCCGCCCATGCCGTCCGCAAAGCGGAGGAGGTAGGGCATGAATGCCACGCCATCGTCGGTGCCGCGGCTCTCCTTTATCCTGAGCAGCAGATTTGCGAGCAGGAGCGCCTGCCCTATGGTGAGCTTGCCGTTCAGGCCGGCCGCGTGCTTGAGGATGATGTCGCTGCAGTCATATTTGGTTGCGAACTCTGTTGCGCGTGCCTGCTGCTCCCCGTTCATGTGCTCAAACAGGGGGAGCAGGTGGGCCAGGAATTCCTTGCCGCGCTCGCCGGTGCCGCCACGGCCTTCCCGTATCTTGAGCAGCAGCTTTGCGAACATGAGCGCCTGCCCTATGGTGAGCCTGCCTGTCAGGCCGTCGGCGTGCATGAGCACGATGTCGCTGCAGTCATACTTTGTTGCGAACCCGATGACGCGTGCCTGCTGCTCCTCGTTCATGTGCTCAAAGAGGGGGAGCGCATGCTCCACGAATCCCCTTGCACGCTCGTCCCCGATTGATTCCAATGCCCTGCTCAGGATGGCCGCCGACTCTATTCCCATGTCCCCGGATGCTGCGTATGAAAGCGCGTAATCCACTGCGCGGGTGCCAAATTTCTCGGCCAGCAGGCCGACCGCTGTCTTCTGGTCCTGGTCCATCCTCGCCATTACCGGGAAGAGGCGGGCCAGGACGGGCGCCGCATCGTCGCCAGCGGCTTCCCGTGCCGCCTTTGCGAGTATTATCGCGGACTCGGGGCTTATGTTGGGGGCCACATCCATGTACGACAATATGGACGGCAGCGCATCCTTTTTCATTGGATTCCATTTTCCCGTTATCCACGTGCGGATGCCTTCCCGGGTTCCCTTGTCAAGCCGATCAAACGCCGGAAGGAGCGCGGAGACCAGGGCCGGGTCGGATATGCCGCCGGAGCGCGCCATCTCAAGCACGAGCGAAACGTCCGCGCCGGCCAGCGTGCCCGCATCCCTGTGCTTCGCGACATAGCTGAGCATCGCTGGGAGCGGATTGTCCTGGCTTGAGGCGAGCGCACCGTCCTCCTTGGCAGGCTCGCTCGGCGCTTTTCCGTAGCGTTCCGCGAGTGCGGTGAGCGCGGGGTCAAGCACCCCGTCCTTTGCGAGCGAATCGCGGTATGCGAACGCGTTGCTGAGCACTTCCGATGCCGGCTTTTCCAAGAGGATGGATAGGACCTTTGGCTGCATGTCCGTCTGCTGGCAGTATGCCCTTAGGAGGATTGGCACATGTACTTCCGGCGGCTCCTCAACCAGCATGACGGCCGCGCCAACCCTGGCCTTGAGCGGCTTGCCAGAGAAGAGCGTGGCAGAGAGCTTTGCGACGTATGCCTCTTCAAAGGAGGCCTTCCCCGCCTCATCCGGCGCGCGTGCGGTTGGCGGCACTGCGGCAGGTTCTGCCGCGGCGTCAAGGAGTTCCTGGGGCGTGACCGAAAAGAGTGTGGGCCTCTCGCCTGCCTCGTCCGTTCCGCCCGTATCTTCGGCTGCCTGCGCGACAAGCTCTTCTGAAGGCGCGGCGAGGATGGTTTCACGTGGGGCGGCCGCGGGGGCTTCCTCTTCTTCCACAACATCTTCCATGGCGGTTGCCTCAGTGGCCGGCGCCGCTGCGGGGCCGGGCGTGGAGAGGTCGTGCACAAAGGATGGCGGGAGCGCCTCACTTGGAGTCGGCGCCGCTGAAGCGCTGGCCGCGATAATCTCGGCGGGTATTGGGGTTAGGTCAGTACTTTTCCTTTCGGGCGGCACTTCCGCCGCGGCTGGAACGGACGCTGCCGGCAGGATTATGGTCCTGGCAGTCTCCAACGGAGTTGCCTCCTGCGGGTTGGGCTGGGGAACTGCCGCGGCGCCCAGCTTAGGGGCTGCCATAGTTGTGGTTTTCCAGGCGTCCTGCGGCGGGACCGCCGGGGGCTTGGAGGGCAGGTGGATTGGTGAGGGCCCTATGCCAGCCATGGTCTGCGCTGCAACAGGCGGCTGCGGTGCTGCCTGTGCCGGCTGCGGGGCGGCTGCCGATGCGGGTGCGGCTTCGGAATGCACGGTTTCCGGCTTTGCGGCTGCGCTTTCGGGCGCGCCTACGGCCGGGGCTGCCGCCTCGGGGCCTGGAGGGGCGGCCGGGCTTCTCATGGTAGTGGTCTTGCCTCCGTCATCTGCGTCTGCCGCAGGATGCGGGCCGGTTGAGCCCGCTGCACCGGGCACAACAAGTGCTCCGATGGCGACGGGACTGACCGGTGGGATGGATATCGGCGGGGCAGGGTGGGGCGGGGTGCCCGCGCCGGACGATATCACAAGTGGGCGGGAACCGCTTGGCGCTTCAAATGCGCCCGTGTTTTCAAAGATGCCCGGGATGCGATAATTCCTCCTCGCATTCGCCAGGTCATCCGAGGTCATGTGCTCGCCCACCTTCGCAAGGAACTCGCCGAAGTCGGTGCCATCCTTGAAGACGAGATGTTCCACCTTAATCCGGTAGACCGCCGCACCGTACACCTCCAGCGTTATGGCACCGCGCTCGTGCTTTAGGTGCAGGGCCAGATGGGCGGGGTACGGCTCCCCGAGGTCGGTGCATGCCTTGACGTACCTTCCCAGTTCCGCGCCAGCTGTGGGGAAACCCTTTTCCGCGAGCGTCTGGTCGCCAAGCATGCCCCTGAGCGCCATCTCGCTTGCCTTTGCCGTGAGAAAGCCGTTGGAGTGGAGGGATGAGACGCGCTCCACTATGAATACCTTCCAGGATTTCCTTACGAATGCGCGCAGTTCCTCCTCGTTGGGTATTGCGGGGTTTTCTGCGTCAATGCGCCTCATTACCTCATCGTACATCTTTGGCGTAAGCACACCCTGCTTGTGCAGCAGGTAGGTGACGAGCTTCGTGGGGAAGCCGGCGCCATGGCCATTGAAAAATGAAACGTGCCACTTGATTTCTTCATCAATGGATGCGAAGTCGCCCCGCGCCCTGAGGGTTTCGTCCTGGAGCATCGCGGCCTTCAGGTCATTGAAAAGGGCTTCGGGGACAAGGCGCTCGCTTACGCGGTGCGCCACCGTATTCGTGACGTGCCGCTTCAGGCGCGTGTGCATGAAAAGGTCCTTCGCCTGCCCGGGGGTTGCAACCTGCATGCCATTGGCGCGCACGAAATCAATGGCCTCCATCTGCGCGATTGCGCTGTCCGCATCCGTGCGGCTGGCCTTGTTTGACTCGCCGAACCTCTTGTTGACCTCCGCCATCACGGACGGCATCTGCTTCACCATCTGCCATGCGTCCAGATCAGCCTTCTTCGCGGCGTATAAATTGGTCCTGCCCGCCTCCAACTTTGCCTTTTCCTTCGCCACGGACGTCTCCAGAAGCGATATTGACTGGACCGCCAGGGGCAGGGATTTTTCATAAAGCTCAAGGAGCCCCTTCCTGCCGGTTGCCTGGCCCGCGTCGTTTTTATGCCCGTCAACCATGATTTCGGTCGCTTCCTCAATTGAAACGTCCCTTCCCATCACGGCGGTGAGCGACTTCTGGAGCAGCATCGGCAGGGCAGGATATAAGTGGAGGATGCCCGCCGCCTCTTCCGCCCTCAATTTGCTGTCGCGCGCCTTCCTGTATGCGTCCGCCGCCTCGCCTATGAGCTTCTTTGCGTTGAGGAATTCCGGTTTTTCGGCAGGGGGCTTCGCCGATGCACGGGCACGTCCTTTTTCCAAAGCCGCGTAGCGTGCTTTCTCAGCCCCACTCATCTCCGGCAGAATGACTATCACTTTATGGACGGCATCTTCACCGCCCTCCGCTTCCCCAAGCGATTCCACATCAACGTCAATACCAAGCTCCACGCCTTCCGCATCTTCCGCGGGCGCTTCCGGCCCCGCCTTCTTCCTTCCTTTTCCAAGAGGGATTGCATGTGCGCCTGTGTCTTCCGGCCCGAGGGGCGCTGTCTGTGCGGCACTCCCCACCAGGGATTGTGAGCCTGCTGCATCCGCGTGCGCATCGGGTGGCAAGACAACCATCGGAGGCAGCACGGGCACCGCCTTCAGGAGGCGCGAATAAGCGGGGTTTGAATAAAGGGCGCGTGCCTGCTCAAGCCTGCTGAGGTGCATGAGCTCGGGCGGCATGCGGAAGTCGTCTTCGGACGACAGGTCCCGCATGGCAACTGCGACAGATTGCATCCGCTGCAGCTCAAATGACATTTCGCCGTAGCTGTCCGAAGGCGGCATGTATTGTATGTCCGCGCCAACTGTCGTGAACACGTACGCGAACGGGTCCTTCTTGAATTCCATCTCCTCCTTGAGCCATTGGGTGATTTCTTGGGGGTGTGTCACGGCCCCGGGGGTGCGGGCTGCGGAGTTGTAGCGCCTTATGACCGCATACCTGACGGAATCCGGAAGCCCCTGCCAGCTTGCCACATAGCGGGCATATGCTTGTACGCCAGCCGTGGCCATGATGAGCAGCTCGTGGGCTTCTTGCGGGGTTTTGGGCGGCATGTTTGAATAGAAAGCGATTGTGGATGCGCGCCTTATGTGCGCGTCAGTGAATTTCACTCCGGGTTCGCCCTTCACCGGCACGGGGCACACGCCCATTGAGCGTGCCGCATCATTAAGCAGTTTATTTGTTGGCTTCTCCTTGGACTTGAGCCACTCCTTTGAGCGGTCAAGGAGCTCACGCGCCTCTTTCTGCGTGGGCTGGGAACCATCTGGCATGAGGGTGGCGAGGTCTTTGGCGAGCTCTATCTCCTTCTTTCCGTAGCGGTAAGTCCTTCCAACGCTAGCAACGAGGCGGAACCTGGATTCCAGCGCATCAGGTGTTGAAGCAGTATCTGTCATATTAGATAATGTCGCCAAAAATGTTTTTAAAGGGATGCTATTTTGAGCCACCGCATACCACAACGGTAAAACGGGGGAAAAGAGGCGGAACTGGGGTGTGCGAAGGTTTAAGAGTTTTATATGGCATATTAGGCGCGGGTGGAGAAAATGAAAATAGTCATAGACGATTCTACGGCGCTCAAGGATGCGGTGGACAGCATCGTGAACCTGGTTGAGGAGGGGCTTTTTGAAGTTTCCAACGAAGGGGTGCGGCTCAAGGCGATGGACCCCTCGCAGATTTCAATGATATCCTTCTTCATGCCCAAGTCGGCGTTCTCAACATACACGCTGGAGGAGGAAAGGAAGATAGGGCTGGACATTGACAGGTTCAGCAAGGTGCTCGCGAGGGGCGGAAAAGGCGAAAGCGCGGAGCTGGGGCTGGAGGACGGGAAGCTCAGGATAATGTTCGGCGGAGGGAAGAAGAAAAGGACGTTCAAGCTCCCTTTGATGGACATCGGCTCCGGGCTGGAGCGGGAGCCGAAAATAGAATATAAAAACCATGTGAAGCTGGACTCGGAGGCGTTCAAGGAGATGCTGCGCGATGCGAAGCTCGTGAGCAGCCACATACGGCTTATTTTGGAAGAAGGAAGGTTCAGGGTTGAGATAAAGGGCGACGAGGGCGAAGTGAAGGAGGAGTTTGAGAAGGACGCGGATGAGATTAAGGAGCTGACGGTGGGCGAGGGCTCACGGGCGACCTTCCCGCTCCAGTACCTGGAAGACATAGTGAAGGCGAGCAAGGCGGGGACGCCGGTGACGCTTTTCCTTGAGACGGACCGCCCCCTGAAAGTGGAATACGAGATAATGGGCGCGAAGAGCGTGTATTACCTTGCGCCGCGGATAGAGAGCGCCTAGCCGGACCTATTGAGAAGATATTCGCGGAATAGATTGTGGAATAGTGAATACTCGCCCCGCTGTTTCTTTTCTACCGCGCCGGATTCCACCAACTCGGCCAATACAGGTGAGACGCTTCCTTTTGGCTTGTTTAACTTCGTGACTATGTGCGAAAACGATGCACTTCCGCCAAGCTCAGCCATGGCCCCCAGCACTTCTTTTCCAAGCGGGCTTGCTGAGCCAAATAGCTGACCGAAGAACTCTGTGTCAAGCGAACGGAGCACCGAACTTAAGAATGCCCTGAAGTGTTTTTCTGTTATTGCTGTGCCGGCATCCTCCAGATTCTCATATATCGTCCTGGCAGCTGAAACCAAAACATAGGGATGCCCGTTGCTTAACTGATAAATCATCTTAATAGCGTTTTCATCCATTCCTATGCCGGTTTTAGATAGAGATTTCTGAAGAAATTCCCCACATTCTTTTTCGCTTAGGTTTCTTAAGCACTCTGGATGAAAAAAACGTGTCAGCGGAGAAAACGCCTCGGTCATCTTTTCAGGAAACGCCAGCTTGCCTGAAAGCAGTATCATGTAGCCACATTTTTCTTCGCCCAGACGTGAAAAGACTTCACGCAAAAACATTAATGCTCCTGGAACATTCTCAAGGCTCTCTGCTTCGTCTATCATAATCACTACCGCAGGAAATTCATCCTTTATCCGACCCCAGACGCTTAGCATTTTTTCTCTGAAAGCCAATTGCAGCGCAGGGGAATAAATCGGCGCACTGGTGCCTTTTTTGATTTCTACGCCAACATCCCCGATGCCAATCCTGAAAGAGAACTGGCGCACGAATTCGTCTATATCTTTTTTTAACAAACCGAGCTTTGAGCGCTTTTCAAGTTCGCCATGGATCTCAAGCAGAACTAGGTTGCAAAGATCTTCAAGATTGTTTATCTCTCCGCTTATGGCGCTAAAACGGATGACCACGCAGCCACGCCTTCTTGCGATTTCGCCGCACTTCGCCAAGAACGAGGATTTCCCGATGCCACGGTTTCCGACTATGGCAAGGCATAGGGGGGAGCAGTTTATGGTACTGTCTAACCTACTGCTGAATTCACCGAGCTCATATGCTCTGCCTACGAAATTGATGGGATCGGCCGGAAGCGCCGGATTGAATGGATTGGGTTTTTTCAAGAAATCACTTCTTAGTATTAGTAGTATTAGTAGTATTTACTTTTATAATACTTTGCATACTTCCCTTACAGCGATGTGAATACTACCCAAGCGGCGCGAAGAGCGTGTATTACCTTGCGCCGCGGATAGAGAGCGCGTAATCAGTTTCCAGTAAAATTTACTGGATGCGATAGGAAATATGCAAGATTATGCAGGATGCCGCTCACAGTGAGGAGGGGCGGACCTCACGCGTTGCGTAGCCGCGGTTGTCCACTTCAAATATGCGGATTGCACCTGGATTTTCCTTCGCGTGGTCAATTATCTGCTGGCGCGTCATGCCCACGAGGTCAAGGTTCGGGTCGTTGGACGCGAAGCGGTACACTTTTTCCTCCTCGTCAAAGCGGACGTCTATTATGTTTCCGAATCCCTGGCCGCGCAGGGTGGATATTGTAGGGGCTGAATAGGTGCGGCGCGGGCGCGTGGCCGGGGTGACCGCGGATTGGGAAGCCTCTTCCGCGATGAGCGCGGGTTGTGTGAGCCTGAACGTGGGCTCGGCGCCCTCGCCGGAAAGGAGCTCGCGTACCACTGGCTCCGCCGCCGTGCCTGTGAGCTTCAGCCCGAACCAGAAAAGAGTTGCCTGCTCGCTGGGCAGGGGGCCGGTGGAATACTCGTTCTGGAATTGCTTCCACAGCCCGCCGACCTTTTTGGAAACTGCGACAAGTTCCTCCGCATCCACGCTGGCGATGGAGGTGTGGGAGAGTATCCTGCCTGCTGCTGAATCAAAAACCGACCTCGCTTCCTGCTGCCTGCCCTGGGCCATGCTTGGGTTCGCCATGATAGCACCTTATATTATTGTATAGAATGCAGCCGCGGGAATATTTAAGCTTTGGCGTTGGCCCTGTAGCGCGCAATCGTGATGAAGAGGGAGGCGAGGAGGGCGAGCGCGACCGGGCATGCTGAGGAGGAGGCGCCATTTGCCGGGGCCGGCTGCTGGAAGCGGGAGACGGTTATGCTGTCCGTTATCTCGGCGCCCTGCATGGAAATTATGTACGGCACGGTGTAGTAGCCGCCACCTCCGAGGGAGCTTGTGTCAAGGGAATAGGAGAGCGCCTTCCTTTCCGAGGGCGCGAGGAAGAGTATGCCGCGCTCCTCGCGATGTATGTATGGCGGGAAGGTAACGGTGAGCGTGGGCGTGAGGTAGGACGCCTTCTGGTTGGTGACTACCACGGTGAATTCGGTGCCGTCAAAGGCGGCGTATGCCGAGGCCTGCTCCGGGAACGGGGCGCTCTCGGTGATGCGGATGTGCGTGACGGAACTGAAGGAGAAGCCGCCGCCGCGCGCGGACATGCGGTCCACGGCCCCGGACTGGTCGTCGGAATAGCGGGCCGCGACATGCCTGGCGTCAAGGAACGCGAACTCGCGGAAGGTGGGGTCCGCGGGCACCCACTGGCCGCCTATGTTGAACTCTGCCCAGGCGTGCTCCTGCCAGTCATCGGAGAAGACGTAGCCGGAGACATAACGGGCGTCAAGCCCGATGGAGCGGGCGAGCGCGAGCAGGAGGTGCGTGTAGCCGACGCAGACCGCCTCCCTGCCTGAATATACGTCCTGTGCGGGGGCTTCCCTGCCCCAGAAGGCGACGTTGTACTCCACGTTCTTGCTCACCCAGTCGGTGAGGATTGCGGCGGCATGCAGCTGGCCGGATGAGGACGATGTCTGGGCTGTTGCGAACTGGGCCATTTCCTGGGTGTAATTGGTGAAGGGGGTGGATGGGTAGGATGTGCCGGAGAGGGGTGGGTTGGAGGAAAGGGTGGGCAGGTAGGATACTTCTATTGTGGCGGTGGCGGTTATGCGCTTGGGCGTGTTCAGGGAATCCGTCCGGTAGATGAGCCGGACCTCGTCCCCGTAGCGCACGAGCTCCCCTTCGCTGGAGTTCATGGAGGTTATGCGCTGGTACTGGGATTCGGTGAGGAAGGAGCTGTTGAGCAGGACGTTGCCGAGGGTGCCGTTGGACTCTATCGTCCATTCCTTCTCAATCACCGCGACCATCCTGCCGGAGTATGCGGAGAAGGAGAGGTTGAGGAGGAGGGCGGCGAGCAGCAGGATGGCGAACCTCGCGGGGGGCCCGCGGAATGGATGCTGGGTGCTGGATGCTGTGTGCCGGGTGCGGGTTCCTGCGGTTCGCGTCATTTCAAGCGCCTCATGTGCTCCACCCTCCTGCGCACGAGGGCGGGCGTCCCTATGTCGGGGCGGTGCCAGAGCTGCCCATGGACTGCGCGCGTGGCGCATTCCGCCTTCTCCTCGGCGCGCTCAAGCACGGCGTCCTGCGCCGCGACCGCCACGGCGCGGGATGGGGTTGTATAGACCGAACCGCCCTTTTCGTAAACAGATGCGTAATATGCCTTGGCGCCGCAGTCCCACACCGCGCGCTCGTCCACATCTATTTTGGAATCCTTCTTCCCGTCCTCTGGGTAGCCCTCTGGCACGAGGTATTTCACGACCGTGCAGTTGGTGGAGAACGCCGCCTCCTGGAGGCTGCCCCCGGAAATGGAATTCAGGATATCGGCGAGCGGGGTGCGCAGGAGCATCAGCACGTTCATCGCCTCCGGGTCGCCGAAGCGCGCGTTGTATTCAACGAGCCGGATGCCCGGCTTTGTGACCATGAACTGGCCATAGAGTATGCCTTTGAACGGGTTGCCCTCGCTGCGCATCGCGTCCACGGTCTGCTGCATTATGGACTGCGCATCCTCCAAATCCTTCAGCTCCATGAAGGGGAGGAGGCGGCCTGTGGAATAGGAGCCCATCCCGCCGGTGTTGGGACCCGTGTCGTTTGCAAACGCGCGCTTGTGGTCCTGCACCGGCGGCATCGCGGAGAGGTGGGTGCCGTCGCAGAACGCCTGGAGGGTGAATTCCTCGCCATCCAGTTTTTCCTCAAGCAGGGCGTGGCCGTCCTTCTGTATGAGCCCGGAGATGTAGGAAAGGGCGTCCTCGGAGGACTCAAGGTGCTCGCCCATTATGCGCACGCCCTTGCCTCCGGTGAGGCCGACGGGCTTTATGACAACGTCGCCCAGCTCGGAGAGGAATTTGGATGCCTCTTCCATGTTTTTTACGAGCAGGAATTTTGGGAGCCCGGGGATCCCGTGCTTGTGCAGGAGGGTGCGCGCGTACGCCTTGTCCCATTCAATGCGGGCTGCGGCGCGGAGGGGGGAGGCGACCTTCACGCCGGCTGAGGCGAGCATGTCCGAGACGCCCTTTTCAAGGAGGCCGTCCGGGCTCACGAAGCCGAGGTCTATGCCTTTTTCTATGCACCATGCGCCCATGGCCTCCTTGTCGGTTGGGTCGCAGATGAGATATTCCGTGGAGAGCTTTGCGATGCCGGGGTGCTTCCTGGCCATTATGGAATAGAGGGAGGCGCCCTTGGAAAGGCACTCCGCTATCGCGTGCTCGCGCGCACCGGAGCCGACGAGGGCTATCTTCATTGTTTCCCTCCCATTATCGTGGACATCGCCTTGGAAAGGATGGAGAGCATGTCCATCTTGTACTGCCGGGTGATGATGTAGGAGCGCGGGCGGGAGAACCTCCTGAGCACCTCAAAGCCGTACATGGATTTTTTTTCCTTTGGAGGCATGCGCATCCCTCATCTTTTCCTTATGAAGCCGTTCTTTATGAGCCCGTCCAGCCCTTCCTCCACCCTGCCGACCGCGATGTTGTTGAGCCGTGAGAACTCAAGGACGTCTATTTCCCCGTCGTGGGTGCGTATCCACTCAAAGAGCTGGCCCTGCAGCTCCATGTCGCCCATGCCCTCAAGCTTCTTGACGCGGTCGCCGAGGTCGTCGTTCTTCCTCTCGTACTCAACCAGGATGCGCGCGTTCTGCGCGCTCGCCTGCACGAGGTCGTTGTACTTGCGCTCAAGCGAGTTGTGCTTCTGCCTGAGGTCCTTCAGCGCGGAGTACGTCTCCATCTTCTCCTTGTCCATGGATTCGGAGAGGGACTTCAGGAGCGGGAAATAGAGGGGATACGCGGCCTGCACCGGCACGTCGTAATATGCGGTGAGGAGCTGGAAGACGTTCATCAGGAGGAGCCCCATCTCAAGCATGCGCGAGGCCTTGTTCTCCAGCGTGGGGATTGTGTATTTGAATACTATCGCGCCCTTCAGGAGCTCAAGCCGGTAGTAGAGGTAGGGCTTGCCGTTAAGGTCTTCGGACTCAACCTTCTCGATTATGAGCGCGTCGTCCGAGTAATCCACCTTGGTGAAGCCGAACGAGCCGAGCGTCTGGAGGAGCGGCTTCAGCGGCCTCTTCCTCTTGGTGCTTATGCGGATTATCTCTTCCATATTAATCCTCCGTAAGGGTGAGGTCCACGAGCCCTTTCGTGGCCTTCCTCCTCCTCGCAAGGGAGAATATCTCAACGATGTCCTTCTCGTCCACCTCCAGCTGCCGCAGGAACCCCATTATGGAGGAGGGCGAGTAGCCGAACTTCTCCAGGAGAGAGACGAACGCGGTGGCGTCCATCGTGCCGTCGTTGCGCTCAAACTCGTTCTTCACGAGCCCTATCTGCTCGTCCGTGAGCCCCAGCTCGTAAAGCATATTGCAGAACTGCTCCCTTTCCTTGTCAACAGACATGCCATCAACCTCCAGCGAATAGATGAAAAGCGGCTCCTCCCCGTCTATCTTGTTCAGGAGGAAAGTGTGCGAGCCGCTCGTGCGTTTTGAGAATATCATGTTCATGGCGGCGTCGCCCACCCCGAACTTTGAGATTTCCGAGTCTATGTAATCGGAATAGCTGAGGGACTGGCGCACGTAGTCCTTGAACTCCCTCAATATGAGGCGCAGGATGAACATGGTGCCGACGTTGCTGAAGATGGTCTTGTGCATGTCCGTCGGGTTCTGGGAGGCGACTATGAGGGCAAAGTTGTATTTCCTCCCTTCCCTCACTATGGTGATTACGTCGCTGCGTTCGTCCGAGGCAATCTTCCACGCCTCGTCAACGACGACGAAGAGGCGGACGCCCTTCTCCTCCTTCATCTCCTCCCTGCGCATCTTCTCCTTGAGGAACTGGAGGATGGTGAGCCCGGCGAGGGAGCGCATCTCCTCGGTGGGCAGGGAGTGCAGGTCTATGCACATCAGCCCGGAATTCATGAGCTTGTCAAGCGCGAGCGTGGATGGCTTGGCGAAGAAGTCGCTGCCCTGGGTTGTGAAGTGCTTCAGGAGGCGCGCGGCGGATTTCTTCCTCCCCTTTTCCAGGATTTCAACCACGTTTACGAGCGTGGGGTTCTTCACCCCGGCGTACGTGTCCTCTATGGCTTCTTCTATGTCGTTGCGCTCCGCGGGGAAGTTGTGCAGGTCAAGGAGGATTTCAAGCGCGGACATTATCTGCTTGGTGCGCTCGGAGGGCGTGAGCCCGGCGAGGTCCATGAGGTTGAGGTGCTGCTCCCCAAGGTGGAGGACGGTGCCGCCCGCCTGCCTCACCCACTTGTCGTATTCGCCCACCCAGTCAAGGATGATGGCGTTGGAGTTCCAGATCAGGGAGGCGCGGGTGAGGAAGGTCTTCACGAGGTAGGAATTATGGACGAACAGCCCGCCAAAGCCCGCCATGAAAACCTCGCTGTCCACGGAAAGGTCATAAACGAATTCATCCACGGAGGGCTCTTCCGTTTTTTCCGTTATCGGGTCCCAGAAGAGGTCGGATTGCGCAAGAAGGCTGAGGAATTCAACCTCCTTGTCTTCGGTTGCCTGCACCGGAACCTGTTTTAGGAAGCCAGTGAGATAATCTTTCGTAGGCCTTCTGATGCCTGTTTGTATGGAATAGGTCATCTGCGTGCGCATGCCGGGGTGCCTTTCCACCACCTTTGCCAGCACATCGCCGATGTTCGGGATTACGTCCACGTTGCTGTGCCCTTTCCCGCACCGTTGGAGGAGCAGGACGAGATTGTGGTTTTTCCTCTGCGTGACGAAACCGATGTTCTCGGTGTATCTTTGGATATTTTCCTTGCCGGAGATGGAAACCAGGTAGTATGTATCCCCTTTATGCGCCGAGTTCGTCGCCCTCTTCCAGCGCGGATGCATCCTTGCGATTATGCCGAACCGGAGGAGCATGTAGCATAGCTGGCTGGCGAGTTCCCTTGATTTTGTGGTGGCGCTTACGCAGTTCTGCTCAACGCCGCCGTCGCCCTCAAAGTATCCCTTAAGGAATTCGGCAAGGTACTCCCGCCTGGAAGCCATGATTGCAGCCGGGATTTTCTTGCTTCCCGCATTTCCTTCAATTCCAATCCTTTTGAGGAGCCGCACGACCGCGCTTGCAGAAGTGCGAATTCCATGCGGTATTATGAATGATGGAAAGCCGGCAACATCAAGGCAGGTTTTCATGTCTGCCAGCAGTTCGGGCTCGGTCGTATGCACACTTATGAAGTGCTTTGTAATCGCGCCTTCGGAAACGATGTAGCCGCACAGCCTTGCGAGCGCCATGGCGTTTTCATTCTCTATTCTTGGGGGCAGGAGGACAAGGCCATTGCGCGGCCGGATTTTAAGGCCGGGGATTGCGTGCGCGTCCAGCCCGAGAATCCCCATGATTTGATTGAAATACGCGATTGGGATTGCCCTTCCGCATTTGTAGAAGCGGAGGTATTTGTCATATTTTTTGTCTATCGGGAGCCACTTGCGCAGTTTTTCATAGTTATCCGCTACCACGCCGGCTGCGCCAACCACATGGACATCATCGTGCTTCAGCAGTTCAAGAGTGTCTAGGGAAAATTCTTCCCCCTCAAACGAAAGTTCGCGCGGAGCCGGGATGTAGTCGCCCGGGCGCACCTCCGAGCCCTTGGCAACCGAAATGCCGCCATCGCGCAGCACGACGAGGTTGTGGTCGCCCGTCGTTTTTATTTTCCTGCCGCTTGCGGTCGTAAAGGAATGCATCTTAGCCGGGGCTTTCTTGCGCCCGGCGAAATTTACGGGCGCCCATTTTGCCTTGAGCCGGTCATCAAACGAATATACCTCTATGCCTGGGGCGCTGACGCCTTCCACGTCTTCAATCGTTTCGGCTGAGCCGTAATTCTGGATGAGCCCGTCCACCAGTTCCCCGATTTTTGCGATGCGGACTTTTCCTCCCTGCCTTATGATTACGGGCTCATTCTGTTCAATGGATTTTCCGGAGCCGGTTATGCCGACGATGGCGATGTGCGGGTTAATGAGTTTTTTGAAGTTCCAGAAGACCGGGACGTTGAGCCAGCGCGTCTTGCCGACGTATATGCCCTCATTCACCGAGGAGATGAGGGAGTCGGGGCGGGGCTCCGGGGGGTGCACCAGGAAGAGGCGCTTGGAAAGGTCCGAGACGTTTATCTTCTGCACATCCATCCGGTCAGAACACCTCGTCCTTAAGCTGCTCCACCTCTGGCGGGAGGAAGAACTCCCATTCAAAGCACCTTATCATGTCAAGGTCAAAGAGGTCCGCGACGTCGGCACCGAGCGTAGACGAAACTATGGTCTTCACTTCCTTCGCCTGCCTGCGCACCTTGGAGAGCGCCTCCTCGCGCGTCACCCCGTATGCGGTGGTGGAGACGAAGGAGGTGAGCACGAGCGGCCTGTCGCCGCGCGTGATGCGCTCAAGCTGCCTGTTGTACATCGCGATTTCGCGGTCAAGGCGGATGAGCTCCTCGCTGTTGGGCGGGAGCTTCCTGCGCTTGTTCTCGGCGGAGCTCCTGCGCGTCTTTAGCTCGTCTATTTCCTTCGTGAGGTCAACCTCGGAGACGAGGAGCGAGATTTTGACTGTGTTCTTGAGCGAGGCGAGCGCCTTCTCAAAGGAGGAGAGCATGGACGAGCGGTCCTGCTCGCTCTTGTCCACCGTGCTTTCGTAATAGCGGATTTCAAGGAATTTCGTTGAGTAGAAGCCGTTCCCGGATTTCTTTATTATGCAGTCGCGGGTTGGGGGGATTTCGTAGCCGCCGCGGATTTCCACGATGCGGCCTGCCTTGGTTATGTAGGGTATGAGTAGGTAGCCGTACTTCCAGACGAGGAGCGAGAGGGCGAAGAAGAAGCCCGCGAGTGCGGCGAATATGGGGTTCCACATCACTATCGCCATCACCAGGGCTGCAAGCCCGCCCGCGAGGGACATCATCGTTACCATCCGGTTTTGTATCATATGGAACTCACCGCGAAGAAGAACTCACCGCCGAATATGTCGGTGACCTCCTTTATGAATATGACTGTTACGAGGATTGAGAAGAGCGGGGCGAGCATCACGAACATGGAGAGCGAGGCGATGGAGGCGCTTATCTGCTGCGTGGCGAGCGTGAGGTCTCCGGTGAAGTCGCCGGTGGTCATGTTGTCAAACCTGCCGGCGATTGCGTAGTTGTCGTTGAGGTCAAGTATGGGGACCGTCGTGTAAAGGGAATTGTTGGTCATGTTGGTGAGGTTGGCGATGGTGGCGTTGAGCTGCGGCGCCGGGAAGATGAGGATGAACGCGGGGTAGAAGAGGTAGATGCCGATTGAGAGCGCGATGAGGAAGCCGCCGAGCTTGCGCGTGGAGAAGAAGGCGCGGAAGATGAGCCCGACCGGGAGGAAGAAGGTGAGGAGCTGGGGGGCGAAGAACGCGAGGAGCTGCACCTGGAGCTGGGAGAGGGTGAGGAGCGCCTGCAGCGTGAGTATCTGGCCGCCGAGTATGGACTGGATGGATGAAAGGTGGGACATGGGCTGGATGGTGAAGGTGGCGAACTCAAGCGTGATGGACTGGTAATATGAGACGACCTGGTGGAGGTTGATTGCCTGCGTGAGGAGGGTGAATGTGTCTGCGGAGGTTGTGGAGAAGACGCACCGGAGGTTCTCAATGGCGTCGCCGGCGACGCAGGTCTGCCCCTCCGCGATTCCCTTGCTCACCTCGCTGGCGATGGAGATGATGGCGGCGTACGCGCCCACGAGGGCGGCGTTGATGGCGGACTGCACCAATTCCTCCTCGCCGAAGTGCTCAAGGCGCTTGGAGCCGATGGTCTTGCCGAACCCTATCATCAGCCCTGAGATTATGATGGATAGGCTGACAACGATGCCGGCAAGCGTCAGGTCCGCGGCCATCTGTTCACTCCCTTACGTGAGGAGGTTGGATGAGACAGCCTGGATGAGCTCAGCGGCCCCGATGATGGCAGCAATCACGATACCGCCCACAAAAATGCCGATTGCCATGTTCTGCCATTTGCCTCTCGTGTCCCCGGGCTGCAGCTGCGCGAGCCCGTAAACGAGGCCCCCCACTATTATCAGGAGGAGCGAGACCGTGACGCCCACGGACTTGAGCGTAACCAGGATGTCTGAGAGGAGAGTTTCTATGTACGCCATGCGCCTTAATCGGAAGGAAGCTATATAAAGCTTTTTCGGAGGGTTTCTTTGGGGGAAAAAGTGGTGAAGGTAAGCATAATCCTGGGAAAGAACGTGCACGAGAACGCGGCGCGCTACTATGAAGAAGGGAAAAGGGCGAGGGGAAAGGCGGAGGGCGTGCGCGTAGCGATGGAGGATTCAAGGAAGAGGATGGGCGAGGCGGCCAAGAAGAAAATGAAGATGGTCAAGGTCGCGCGGAAGAGGGAGTGGTTTGAGGAGTTCCACTGGAGCTTTACGAATGGGGGGAAAATTATCCTTGCGGGGAAGACGGCGCAGCAGAATGACAAGTTATTTGGGAAGATGGAGGATGGGGATTTGTTCTTCCATGCGGACATAAGGGGGGCGGCTGCGACTATTCTGAAGGGCGGGGCGGCCATTGGGACGGGCGGGGCTGGAAACGGGCAACTGGAAACTGGAAGCGGGGAGGCCGGGGCTTCGGAAGAGGAGAAGAGGGAGGCGGC
>JAGVON010000046.1 GCA_020052735.1 archaeon
AACGATTTTAAACACTTGGCGGGTAATATTGGTGTGGAAGGACTGATTAGGACTGCCAAGATAATTGACTGTACCATCCGGGACGGCGGCCACCTCAACGGCTGGAATTTCAGCACGGATTTTGTGGCCAAGGTTGTTTCGGCGCTCTCAGAGACGAACATCCATTGCATAGAAGTGGGGTACGTCTCAACGCCGGGCTCGTTCCCGGGCGCGGGAAAGTGGAGGTACAGCACGGAGAAGGACCTGAGGGCGGTCGTGCCCTCGGACGTGCAGTGCAAAATCGCCGTGATGGGCGACATAGGCAAGATAAGGAAGGAGGACTTCCTGCCCAAGGACGAGAGCATAGTGGACGTGGTGCGGCTGGCGTTCTATCCCGGGCACGCGGAGGAGGCGGTCGGGCTGGGGCACGAGCTGCTGGACATGGGATATGAAGTATATCTCAACATGATGGGGATAGTGTGCTATACGCAGCCCCAGCTGGAGGAGGCGATACGGCTGCTGTTTGACTGCAGGGTGCCGAACGTAGTGGTTTCGGACAGCTTCGGGTCGCTGCTGCCTTCGCAGGTGCGGGACCTGGTGCGGCTTTTCGCGAAGGGGACCGGGAAGAAAATCGGCTACCACGCGCACAACAACCTAGAGATGGCGTTCGCGAACAGCATGGCTGCGGTGGAGGCGGGCGCCTCCAGCATAGACGCGACCGTATACGGGATGGGGCGGGGGGCTGGGAACCTGCCGCTGGAGGTCATGCTCGCATACTTATACCATACCGAGAACGTGCCCGTCAACCTGGTTCCGCTGCTTGAGCTCATAGAGTCGGACTTCATCGGGCTGAAAAAAGAACTTGGCTGGGGGTACAACCTTCATTACATGATATCCGGGCTGCTCAAGTGCCACCCGAATTATGCATCTGCCCTGCTTGAAGAGTATAATATGGACATGACCTCGGTCTGGGCGAACCTCATGGAGGTGAGCAAGAAGAACCCGGTGAAATACGACAGGAAGGTGCTGGCGGAAATCGTGAAGGAGGGGAGGTTCATGCCTCCGGAACAACGGCTGGAGAGGACTGAGTACTCCGCGCTGGAGCCGGGCACAGTGGACATACGCCCCCCTTCGTACGCGGGCAGGCACAGGGGGAGGGATTTCCTCGTGCTGGGGAACGGGCCAAGCCTGAAGGAATATGCGGGCGGCATAAAGGAGTTCGCGCGCAATAATAATCTCGTGGTGCTGGGCGCAAACTACCTGCAGGGGCTGATAGAGCCGGATTACCATGCGTTCAACCACCTCGGGAGGTTCTGCAAGTACGCGAAGTTCGTGAGCCCGAAATCACGGCTGCTGGTCGGGTCCTACATATCGGACAGGATTGTGCGGCAATACACAGGAAGGGAGTACGAAAGGCTGCCCTACATGAACACGCAGGCGAGGTTCGGGATAAAGGACGGCGTGATACAGACGAATTGCGGGACCGTCTCGCTGCTCCTCATAGGCACCGCGATGGTTATGGGCGCGAACAGGATATACGTCGCTGGCCTGGACGGGTACAAGGACGTGCATGGGGAAGCGGTGAATTTCTACCTGGAGACGCAGGAGAAGCCCACGAAACTTGAAACGGCCTCGCTGCAGGCGATGTGCCAGGAGTACCTGGGCCAGATAAGGGACTACCAGCTGGCGAACGGGATGGAGCCGTTCAGGATAATCACGCCGACGAGCTACTCGGAGCATTATGCGGGCGGGGTTCTGGACGGAATTCAGGATGGCGGGAAGGCGCGGGAGCCGCCGCAGTAGAGGGGCGGGATGGATGGCGGAGATAGAGGTAGGCGGCAAGCGCATTGGCGGCGTGGAGCTGCTCATATTTGACAAGGACGGCACCCTGATGGACCTGCACAGCTACTGGTCCGGGATGATAAGGATGAGGGCGGAGTGCCTGGCTGAGAGGTATGTGGAGCCAGGCCGAAGGGAGGGGGCGCGGCTGGAGCTGGCGGATGCGATGGGGCTGGGCCCGGGGGAAAGGATAAAGCCCGGAGGCCCGGTGGGGATAAGGCGGCGGGATTATGTGATAGAGGTGGCGCACAAGGCGCTCATGAAATATTCTGGTTCTGCGCGGATTGAGGATGTTGCGGATGCGTTCATGCGCGTGGATGGGATGTCCGTTGGCAAAATAAAGGAGATGGCGAGGCCGCTGCCCGGGGTGCGGGGGCTGCTGCTGGACGCGAGGAAAAAGGGCGTGAAGGCGGCGGTCGCGACCGTGGACATGAAGGGGCGGGCGGAACTGGCGCTTTCGGCGATGGGGATTGGGGGCCTGATTGATTTCGTGGCCGGCGGGGACATGGTGGAACACCCGAAGCCTGCGCCTGACCTGGTGGACCTGGTCTCCGGCAGGCTGGGCGTGGGGAAGGAAAAATGCGTGGTCGTCGGGGATTCAATCGCGGACCTGGGGATGGCGGAAAACGCGGGGTGCAGGTTCATAGGGGTGAAGACCGGCCTCTACGACGCCGGGTTCATAAAAAGATGCGAATACGTCGCAGAGGACCTGACTGGGATAAGCATCTGCTGATTATTGGAAACCGTTGGCTGCTGAGTGCTGGATGCTGCGGGATGTATGCATTGCACTGCAAGAATGATGCAGGATTGTGCTGCCGTTCAGTATTTTCTGAAGTTCGCCTTCTCGTGCATTTTCAGGGACTTCACGAGCATCTTCGGCGCGAAGAAGAGCACGCTCTCCACGAACGGGGATTTCTTCCAAACCCAATGCGAGGCCTTGGAGAGGTTGAACATTATCGGGAACTCAATGGGGCCAAGGCACCTGCGCAGCTGCATGGAGGAAACCTTCCAGCAGAACCTGTGGATTGCCCTCTTCATCCTCCTTGAATGCTTCCAGAAGATGTCATTGGAGTAGAGGGGAACGTACTCCCGGACGAATAACATAAAAAATGCTTTTGATACATGGAGGTCAACCGGCGAGTTCCTCTCGGGGTCCAGCCACCATTCCGTGAAGCCGTATTTCTCGTGGTAGTCCTCGTACAGCTTTGTCTTCGGGTATGGGATGAGCGTGACCGTGCAGCAGAAATACCTTATGGATTTTGGGATTTCGGCTATCTTCTCCAGGCTGTCCTCAAGGTGCTTCGGCGTCTCCCACGGGAAGCCCACGAGCTGGTTGTAGTGGATGGTGCGGATGCCAGCATTCTCAAGGGCTTCAAACCCCTCAAAAAGCTCCTTCACCGTGTGGTTTTTGTTCATCTTCAGGAGGGATTCGTCGTTGAAGCTCTCCAGCCCGAATGCGAGCCGCCTGAAGCCCGCGCCCTTCATGACCTTCAGCATCTTCACGTCAAGGCTGTCCATCCTGAGGCGGGCGGAGAAGGTGAGGTTGAGCTGGCTTTCCTTCACCAGGTTGCAGAATGCGATGACGCGCTCCTTGTTTATGAAGGCCTCGTCGTCCTGGAATGCGAAATGCCTGGCGCCATAATCGTGGTAAAGCTTTTCCAGCTCCTGGAAGACGTTTTCCGGGCTCCTTGCGCGGTACGTCCTGCCGAAGACGTTGTGGCTGCTGCAGAATATGCAGTTGTACGGGCATCCCCTGCTTGAGAAGACCGCCCAGAAGATGGAGCTGGAATTCGGGTCGTCCACCCCGGTGTAATAAGATATGGGGAAGGCGGAGAAGTCCGGGAACGGTATCTGGTCCAGGTCGCGTATGAGGGGGCGCGGTGGCGTGTGGTGGACTGAGCCGTCCTTGTTCCTGAAGCAGATGCCTTCTATGTCCTCCAACCCTTTCTTCCCCAGGAAGTATTCGGCGAGGCCAAGGATGGTCAGCTCCCCTTCGCCTATGGCGACGATGTCTGCGCCGTGGTTAAGCACCTCCTCGGGGAGGCAGTTGGCGTGCGGCCCCCCTGCGACGAGTGGGAAGGGGAGCTTTTTCAGCCGCTTGAAGTATTCGTAGGTCTTCGCTATGTAGGTTATTGTGAGCGTGACGCCGATGAAATGCGGCCTGAACTCAAGTATCTTCCTTTTTATCTCCTTCTCGCTGAGCCGGTGGAACGGGGCGTTGGGGTCAATCACAAGGACCTTGTGGCCGGCCTTTTTCAGCGTGGCCGAGAGGTATGCGAGGTTGAGCAGCACCTCGCTGGACGGCGCGGCGGTTGGCGGGTTGAGGAGCACGACCCTGCACACGCCCGGCTTTCCCCGCGGCGGGGATGTTTTTTTCTCAGCGAGACCTTCTGCTTCCTTCATGCGACCAGCTTCTTGACGGGTTTTCCATAGCCTCTGCCCGCAGTCTTATAAACGGCGCCGGCATGGCTGCCGGGAGGGCTTTATGCAATATATAAACAGAGAACGTTTATAAAAGGTTTTTACCAACTGTATTATCCTATTCTAACCCTCAAAACAGGCGGGCGTTCGCATGGAAGATGTCTTTGAAAACAAGGTTGTATTGGTAACGGGCGGGACAGGCTCGTTCGGGCAGAAGTTCGTGGAGGTGCTGCTGAAGAGGCACAACCCCAAGGACATACGCATATACACGCGGGGCGAGCTTGAGCAGGTTGAGATGGAGCGGAAGTTCAACAGCGGCAAGCTACGCTTCCTCATCGGCGATGTGAGGGACGAGAAACGGCTGTTCAGGGCGATGAACGGCGTTGACATAGTGGTGCATGCCGCGGCGCTGAAGCACGTGCCGGTATGCGAATACAACCCGAGGGAAGCGGTGTTCACCAATATCCTCGGGGCAAATAACATCATAGACACTGCGATAGACAACGGGGTTGAGAAGGTATTGGCGCTTAGCACGGACAAGGCGGTCCAGCCGGTAAACCTGTACGGAGCGACGAAGGCGGTCGCGGAAAAGCTGCTCGTGCAGGGGAACGTATACCGGGGATGGAGGAAAACCTCGTTTTCCTGCGTCCGCTACGGAAATGTGCTGGGCAGCAGCGGGAGCGTGGTGCCGTTGTTCCTAAAGCAGAGGGATGCGGGCGAGATAACCATAACGGACGAGAGGATGACGAGGTTCTGGATAACGCTGGAGCAGGGCGTGGAATTCGTCATCAACAGCATCAGGCTTATGAAGGGCGGGGAGATATTCGTGCCGAAGATACCGAGCATGAAGATAACGGACCTCGCCGAGGTAATAGCGCCGGATGCACGAAAAAAAATAGTGGGGATAAGGGCGGGCGAGAAGCTGCACGAGGTTCTGCTGACCGCGGAGGAGGCGCTGCATACTAGGGAATTTGACAGCTATTTCATCATAGACCCTGAGCACAAGTTCTGGGACAGGAGCAGCAATTCCGGCGGAAGGAAGCTGCCCGAGGGATTCAGCTATTCCAGCGACAACAACAAGGATTGGCTGGACAAGGATGGATTGCTGAAAATGCTGAGGGAACAAGGGTCCTTATGAAAATGATGCCCTACGGAAAGCAGGCGATAGAAGAAGATGATGTCCAAGCCGTCGTTGGGGCACTCAAAAGCGATTACCTGACCACCGGGCCGAAGGTTGCGGAATTTGAGGGGGCGCTGGCCTCCTACGTGGGGGCCAAGCATGCGGTGGCGGTGAATTCCGGGACGAGCGCCCTGGACATCGCGGTGGGTGCGCTGGGGCTGCCTGTGGGCAGCGAGATAATAACGACGCCGTTCACTTTTGTGGCTACTGCGAATTGTGCGCTTTACAACAATTGCAAGCCGGTTTTCGCGGACATAGACAAGAGGACGTACAACATTGACCCGGAGCAGATAAGGAAGAAAGTGACCAAAAAGACGAAGGCCATAATTTATGTGGATTACGCGGGGCAGCCCTGCGACATAGCAGAGATAAGGGATATTGCGGAAGAGAAGGGTTTGTTCCTCATAGAGGATGCGTGCCATGCTCTGGGGGCGGAATATAGGGGGAAGAAGGTCGGCTCGTTCGCGGACATGACCGTGTTCAGCTTCCACCCTGTGAAGCACATAACCACGGGCGAGGGAGGTGCGGTGGCGACGGAGGATGCGGAGCTTTACGGGAAACTGAAGCTTCTGAGGAACCACGGGATTGACAAAACCCCTGGGGAGAGGGCAGGGTACCTTTACGACATGAAGATGCTCGGCAGGAATTACAGGATTACGGACCTGCAGTGCGCGCTCGGGATTTCACAGCTGAGGAAGATAGAAAAATTCATCGGGAGGCGGGAGGAGATTGCAAAGGAATATGGTGATGCACTGGGGAGCACCGATGGGATAACAATTCCTTATGTGAAGTCCGGCGTGAGGCATGCGTGGCACCTTTACACAATCCTGCTGGACAAAAGGATAAACCGGGACGGGTTCTTTGGGAAGATGAGGGAGAAGGGGATTGGCGTGAACGTGCATTACATACCTGCGTACAAATTCACCTACTATAAGCAGTTTGGCATCAACCCGGAGGACTTCCCGAATACTGAGGAGGTTTATTCAAGGATAATCACGCTGCCGATGTTCCCGGGGATGGAAGGCGCGGACGTGGAAAGGGTCGTGGCCGCGGTAAAGGGATTGGTTTGATGGAAACGGTGAAGATAGGGAAAAGGCGCGTTGGGCACGGGGAGCCATGCTTCTTGGTCGCCGAGATATCATGCAACCACCTGCAGAAGAAGGAATACGCGCTGAAGCTGATTGAAGAGGCGAAGGCGGCGGGCGCGGATGCGGTCAAGTTCCAGACATACACCCCGGACACCATAACCATAGATTCTGACAATGAATATTTCAGGATAAAGGGCACAATATGGGAAGGGAGGAAACTATACGACCTCTATAAGGAGGCATACACGCCATGGGATTGGTTCCCCGAACTGAAGGACCGTGTGGAAGGCGAGGGGATGGTGTTCTTTTCAGCGCCATCGGATGAAACATCTGCCGATTTCCTTGAGAAGCTCGGGGTGCCGGCTTACAAAATCGCGTCGTTCGAGATTAACCACATACCCCTCTTGAGATACGTAGCCAGAAAAGGAAAGCCGGTGATAATCTCGACCGGAGTGGCAACCCTGGAGGACATAGAACTGGCGCTGAAGGCCATCCGCGCCGAGGGAAACGAGCAGATTGTGGTGATGAAGTGCACAAGTGCGTATCCCGCACCGGTTGAGGAGATGAACCTAAAGACCATACCGGACATGGAGAAGAGGTTCGGGGTTCTGGCCGGCCTTTCTGACCACAGCATGAATTCTGCTGTGCCTGTTGCCGCAGTTGCGCTTGGTGCATGCATGATTGAGAAGCATCTCATCCTGGACAGGAAGATGGGCGGCCCGGATGCGAAATTCTCGCTCGAGCCGGATGAGTTCAAAAAAATGGTTGGGATGATCCGAGACACTGAAGCCGCTCTTGGGGAGGCAACCTACGAGAGCACTGAACAAGCGGGCAAGCACAGGTTTATCATGAGGTCCATATTTGCGGTGGAAGATATAAAGAAAGGGGAAAAACTCACCAGAGAGAACATCCGGGTGATACGGCCTGGGCATGGCCTGCACCCGAAGCATTATGAAGAGCTTCTGGGAAAAACCGCCAAGGTGGAGATAAGGAGGGGAACGCCCCTGGAATTCAGGATGGTGGGATAGATGGACGTTTCGCTGCGGCCAGTTAAGAAGAAAGATATAGAAACCATTTATTCATGGAGAAACCGCCCTGAGATAAGGGAAATGATGTTTGATAGCCGGCCGATAAGCTTGGAAGATCACCGGGCATTCTGGAAAAAGGTGCTGGACGACAAAACCGCCATGTCCTTCATAATAACATACGGGAAAGAGCCCGTTGGGGTGGTCCGGCTGGAGAAGAACGGAAATCTGTATGAAGTTGACATTTTCCTGGATCCTTCGGCACAAGGGAAAGGGATAGGGTCTGAAGCCCTGCGGTTGGCAGTCGAGGCGGCAAAGGGGATGGGGATAAGAAAGCTGGTCGCGAAGATAAAGAAGGGGAACGCGGCATCCCATAAGGCATTTCTAAAGAATAATTTCAAGGAGAGATATTTGTATTACGAGCGTGATGTATTATGAAAAAAATAGTAGTGATTGCTGCGCATCCGGATGACGAGACGCTTGGCGCGGGCGGGGCCATGGCAAAGCATGTGGCGTCCGGGGATTCGGTTTCTGTGCTGATTCTCGGGGAGGGCATAGCATCCAGGAAGCAACATGGCGAAGATTATGCAAAAGAAAAGGATCTGCTCAGGAGGGACTCCAGAAGCGCGCTGGCTGATCTCGGGGTAAAGGATGTCATTTTTTTGGATTTCCCAGACAATTCATTCGACACCGTCCCGCTACTCGAACTGACCAGATCGGTTGAGAAATTCGTCTCGGAGAAGGGGCCGGAGGTGGTCTATACACACCACTGGGGGGACCTGAACGTGGACCACAGGAGAACTTTTGAAGCCGTGCTTACCGCTTGCAGGCCGCCTTCGGGCGTGAAGCGGCTGCTCTCTTTTGAGGTGCCCTCGTCTACCGAGTGGCAGGCGCAGACGCCAGCTAATGCGTTCATGCCAAACTTATTTGTAGATATAAGCGGAAGCATTGAGAAGAAAATGAAGGCGCTGGAGGCGTACGGTGGGGAGATGAGGGAATACCCGCACCCGAGGTCTCCGGAGGGCGTCAGGGCGCTGGCGATGTACCGCGGTTCGCAGGCATTCCTGGAGCATGCGGAGGCTTTCGAGATAATAAGGCATATTGAGAGGGACAAGGTAATCGGATGACTGAACCTGGCAAAAAAATCACAGTCCTCTTCACTGGCGCAGGGGGCGCAGGAACGATATACATCCTTAAGCATCTCAAGCGCCATGGGATTTTCAGGACCATTGCGATCGACATGGACAAGTACGCGCCTGGGTTATACTTCGCAGATGCCGGATACGTCGTGCCGCCGGTAGGTTCTGAAGATTACTTCCCAAAAGTGGAAGAGATAATCAAACGTGAGAAAGTGGATGTGGCCGTTCCGCTAATAGATGAAGAACTCATCGGATTCTGCGGCCTGACCGAAAAAATCGGGGGGCTGGAAGTCCTCCTCCCAAAAAAGCAATTCGTGGAGATGGCAGTGGACAAGCTAAGGATGGCTAATGAGTTTTCCGGGAAAGGCATACCGGTGCCGGAAAGCTCCAAATTTGAAAAGGGCGCAAATGCGCATAAATACCCATTCGTAATCAAACCGCGTTTTAGCCGGGGGAGCCGCGGATTTGCGGTGATAAGGGCTGCCCGGGAACTGGATGCGTACCTTTCCTCCACAAAATTTCCAATTGAACAGCTGATGGTGCAGCATTTCGTGGATGGAACGGAGTACACCGTGTCCGCGGTTGTTTCCAAGGACGGCAAACTGCTCGCGGTGGTGCCTAAGGAGGTAATCACCAAGAGGGGGATAACCCAGGTCGGCATTACGCGCAAAGACAAGAAGATAGAAGAATTGTGCCATGCAATCAATGAAAAATTTGAGCCGTGCGGGCCTTTCAACGTGCAACTGATAACTGATAAGAAGGATGGCAATCCATACGTAATAGAAGTGAACCCCCGTTACTCCACCACGGTTGCGCTCACGATTGAAGCAGGCGTTGACGAAGTCGGCTCCTTGATACTGGACCGCATGGGAAGGAAATTCGGCATAAACCGTGATTTCAGGGAGAATCTGGCGATGCTCAGGTATTATGAGCAGGTGTTCCTGGAAGAAAACACGATTAAGGGTTTGCTTAGATGAGAATACTGCTTACCGGTGCCTCTGGATATCTTGCATCTGCCCTCATCCCTAAGGTTGCGGGGGAGCATGATGTGGTTGGCCTTGCGCTAGGAGGAAAAACAAGCGCAGAAGAAAAGATTGGGATGGAGGAATGCGACCTAACGGATTATGGGCAAATCAAGGATGTGTTCGGGAGAAATGATTTTGATTGCGTTGTGCACCTCGCTGGACTCGTGAGGATATCCCCGGATCTGGTTGGCGACAGTTCTGCAAAGGAATTATTTGAAGCCAATGTAATCGGTACACTTAACCTCCTTAGCTGCGCCACCGAGAATGGAGCTAATTTCATATTCGCATCTTCCATGACGGTCTACGGCCTGCCGGAATACCTGCCCGTAGACGAAGGGCACCCGCTGAAACCGGCCAGCATCTATGGGCTATCAAAAAAACAGGCGGAAGAGTGCGTTGAATTTTTCTCTAAAAACACGAAGATGAAATCCCTAGTTTTCCGGTTTCCTGGCCTCTTTGGGGGAAAACGCAGGGATGGAGCCGTGTACAATTTCATCAGAAATGCCCTGCAAAACAAGCCAATAGAGATAAGGATGGGTGGGAGGGAGGTATGGGACATCCTGCACGTGGAGGATGCTGCAGATTCTTTAGCCAGGGGCATGGATTACTTGGCAAAAGCCAACAGGCAGTTTGAAATTTTCAACGTGGGTTATCAGGACATTACGGAAGTGCGCGGTTTTGCAGAAAAAATAATCTCCATGGCAGGCTCGTCCTCTGAAATCAAGGTCACGGGCACTGGGGAAAGCATCCCATTCGGGCTTGATGCAAGAAAAATAGGTGGGGAGATGGATTTCAGACCGCGGCCGCTTTCAAAGAGGCTTGATGAGATGATAGCCGCGATGAGGGGTGATTTGGCTGATTAAGCTGCTTATATTTGATTTTGACGGGACCCTGTTCGATGCAAAGGACTATTTCCATCTGGCCTTTGGCTACATAGGCGACTGGCTCAGCAAGGATTACGGAATAGAAAAGGGGGCTGCTGCCAGGGCCATGGAAAAGGTCCTTGAAGGAAAGGGCGTCAGCTACAAGAAAATCTTCAACGACTCTTTTGCTGCCCTTGGATTGAAGGACGAAGGGGCGGTCCGCAAGGCGGTTGAACTGTTCCACCGCATACCTCTGGACGGCCTCAAGCCGTACCCTGATGTGGCTGTGCTGAAGCAGCTAAAAGAACAATACGATATCGCCATAGTAACACAGGGCAGCAGGGTCAAGCAGGAAAGAAAAATCGCCTGGTTCGGGCTGGACAAGGTTGTGGATGAGGTGGTATACGCACAGGATGTGGGCTATCTCAAGCCCGACCCGCGCCTCTACGAGGAGGTTCTGGAAAGATTTGGCCACAAGGCTTCTGAGAGCATGGTTGTGGGCGACAACCCCATAATGGACTTCCCGGGTGCGAAGGCCCTCGGCATCATGACCTGCAGGGTGGTGAGGGGCGATTTTGCGGATGTGCCGGACATATGCTGCGACATAAGGCTGGACTCCCTGAAAGAAGTGCGGGAGTTTCTGGAAAAAGCATGAGGGCGAGGGGCAGGGCTATGGACGACCCTGCAGCTCTTTCTTCAGGAACTCCTCTGTTTTGTTGTGATAACTCGCATAGTTGATGAGCTTTCCTACGGGCGGTTTTTTAATCCACTTGTCTTCAATCGGCCTGAGTTCAACTGCACTGATGACACCGCCTAGCTTTTTGGCGATTACGAGGGTAACGAAATCTATGGTGAGCATCTCACGGTGGTACATTTTTTCAAAACGATTGGCCTTCACTTCCAGAACTGGATAGATCTTCATGAGTAGGTCGGCCCGTACCGCGTTGAACCCGGGGCAAAACTGCGGTATTGCCATTCCCAGGAATCTCCTGCTTTCCATCAAGCCGAAAAACCTGTTGAACCAGCCCGTCAGCAGCCCATTTCTGCCGTTGTATTTGACGTAGCCAACTGATATGCTAGATGCTCCTGAAAGTATGGGCTTGATCAAATTCGCTATGTCCTCGGGCTGGTGCTCAAGGTCGGAATCCATCCTGACGATAATCGTTTCGGCTGGCGGCAGGCATGTGCGGTCTATTTCTTCAAGGGAGGCCTTAACTCCATCAAGTATCGCCTTTGCTGGCCCGATGTTCTTGTCCTTATTGATTACTTCCAAGAATTGGAACCTGCCTTTCAATCCGGCCAGAATTGCTCGTGTGGAATCGGTGCTTCCGTCGTTGACAATCGTCACTAATCTTAGGAGGACACCGGACTTTTCCAGTTCTTTAGCTATCTCGCTTATTCTTAAGACAAGACCTGAAATCGACCTCTCAACGTTGTAGGCGGGAGCATAGATTATTAAATTCCATTTTGCCATAGGATAGTCTAACCTGTCATTCTTTTATTGATTGGTGAAACGATGAAAATGCTTGTCGTTGGCTGCGGCTCCATTGGGAGGAGGCACATGAAGAACATCCTTTCCCTCGGGCATGAGGCGGTGGGGGTGGACCTCAATGCCGAGTATAAGGAATGGGTGGAAAAGAACCTCGGGATAAAGGCCTACGGTGACGTGGAAAAGGCGGTTGCTGCGGAAAAGCCGCAGGCCTGCCTCGTGTGCACCCCGCCGAGCAGCCATATCGCGATTGCTAATCTTGCGCTTGAGAACGGGCTGCACGTGTTCATAGAGAAGCCGCTGTCCAATTCGCTGGACGGGGTGGATGGGCTCATAAGGAAGGCGAAGAAGAAGGGGCTTCGGGTTGCGGTCGGATACAACCTGCGGTTCAACAAGGGGCTGGGGAAGTTGAAGGAGCTGCTGGATGCCGGGGCAATCGGTAAGCCGCTCTATGCAAGGATAATCGTCGCGCAATACCTCCCGGACTGGAGGCCGTGGCAGGACTATAGGAAGAGCTACACCTCAAGCAGGAGCATGGGCGGCGGGGTGCTGCTGGATTCTTCGCATGAGCTGGATTACGCGAGGTGGCTGCTCGGCGAGGCGGAGGGCGTCACCTGCGTTGCGAAGAAGGTGAGCGGGCTGGAGGTGGATACCGAGGATAATGCGGATGTGATACTTGAGCTCAAGAGTGGGGCGGTTGCGAACATCCACATGGACTTCGTGAGGCGGGGCTACAGGCGGGGCTGCGAGATAGCCGGCGAAAAAGGAAATTTGGAATTGGTGTTCGGGGAGAAGGTGGAGTGGTTTGACGGCGAGACGAAGGAGACGAAAACTTTTGATGTGGGGGCAGACCCGAACGAGATGTATGTGGAAGAGATAAGGAACTTCGTGGATTGCATACAGCACAAGAAGGAGCCGCGGGTGGATGCGGAGGAAGGGAGGAAGACGCTCCTGCTCGTGCTGAAGGCGAAGGAGGCGGCGGAGAAGGGGAAGGCTGTGAGGGTTTAGCATGAAAACCGTGATAGTCATACAGTCGCGGATGGGGGCGAGCCGGCTGCCGGGAAAATCGCTCATGGATATAGAGGGCAAGCCGCTCATCTGGCATGTGGTGGAGAGGGCGAGGCGCTCAAGGGAGTCGGACGAGGTCGTGCTTGCGACGACGACAGAGAAGGCGGATGACGGGATTGCCGAATTCGCAAAAAACAACGGGATACAGTGCTTCAGGGGGAGCCTGGAGGACGTGCTGGATAGGTATTACCAGGCGGCAAAAGCGGCGAAGGCGGATGTGGTCGTGAGGGTGACCGGGGATTCGCCGCTGGTGGATCCGCTCCTCATAGACGAGGCGGTGGGGATATTCAAGGGCGGGAAGTATGACTATGTAAGCAACGGGCAGAAGCCATGGATGGACGGGTTTGACGTGGAGGTGTTCAGCTTCGCCGCGCTGGAGGACGCGTGGAAGAACGCGGCCATGGCTTCGGAGAGGGAGCACGTGACGCCGTACCTCAAGAACAACGCGAAGTTCAGGAGATTCTACATGAAGAACGACCCGCGGTTTGACGGGGTGCAGTGCAGCGTGGACAGGAAGGAGGACCTTGAGTTCGTGCGTGCGGTCTACAGGGAGATGCTCGGCAGCGGCAAGGGCCACACATTCTCATACAAGGACGTGATGGCGCTCCTGGAGAGGAGGCCGGAGCTGCTGGAAATGAACAAGAACAGCGTCGTGAATGAAGGGTACTACAAATCACTGACGGAGGACAGGAAGGTCAAGTGAGGCGCTGGAAGCCGGAGTGCGCAACCGGCCCCTTCAGCATCTTCTCCACGGATTTGCCGCCTATCGCTTTCTTTATCGTGCCGAAAACCTCACCCACGGCCTCGCCGTACTTTTCTATGTCATCTTCGTTGTGCGAGTAAGAGACGTAGAAAGCCCGGGAGGCGAGATAGCCCTTCCCCAGCATCTCCTGGGTGAAGAGCGTCGCGATGGCCTGCTTGTCCGGATAATTGAAGTCAAAATGCATAAGCGGGGGGAAGTCAAAATCCACGTGGATGTCCAGCCCATTCTCCTTTGCCGCCTTCTCCCATGCCTCGCCTGCCTTCTTCCCTATGCGGATGAGGTGCGCGGGGACGTTTTTCTGCTCCATCTTTCCCAGCGTGGCAAGGGCGGCCGCGGTGCCTACGCCCTCCGTCCAGAAGGTGCTGCTTATGAAGGAGACCTGCGCGACGTCCATCACTTCCCGCCTGCCAACGATTGCGCCGCACGGGTAGCCGTTGCCCAAGGCCTTCCCGAACACGGCGATGTCCGGCTCCACCCCGTGCAGCTGGTACACGCCGCCGAGGTTCATCCTGAAGCCCGAGGTTATCTCATCAAATATGAGGGGCGCGCCAACCTCATCGGCAATCTTCCTCACCTTCTGGAGGAATCCTCCTTCCGGCTTCTTGTTCCTCTGGACCTCCATGACTATCGCGCCTATGTCCTTGTCCTTTTCCACAATCCGCTCAAGCTCCGCTATCTTGTTGTAATGGAAGGGGATGGAGCTGCCTGCGAGGTGCTTGGGCACGCCGCGTGGCTCCAGGCCAGATAAGAGGTGGTCGTTCAGCCCGGACGCATCGCCCAAGTTGGTGGCTAAGTACCAGTCGTGCCAGCCGTGGTAGCCGCAAAATATGATTTTGCTCTTCCTGGAATGGCCGCGGGCAATCCTCACCGCGACGGCCATGCTCTCCCCGCCGGTCCTTGCGAAGCGGACCATGCCGGCCCACTTGTTGAGGGAAAGGAGCTTCTCGGCTAGTTCCACTTCTTCGGGGCAGTTGAGCGTGGCCATGCTGCCGTTGTCTATGCGTTTTTTTACTGCGGCGTCCACGTCGTCATCTGCATACCCGAGGATGCAGGCGCCCACGCCCATGGTTGTCATATCGGCGTACTTATTTCCGTCCAGGTCCCAGATGTTTATCCCCTTTGCCCTGGAATAGTAGGAAGGCCACTGGTCCGGGAGAAACATCTCCGAACGCTTGGAAAGCAGCTGGGAGCCACCGGGTATCAGTTTCTTCGCCTTTTTCCACAGTTCCTGGCCCTTGCCCATGAGAACACCTCAGATTTTTTTGACCGCCATTACGATTCTGTCGTACAACTTATTATCATGCCTTATCGCGTTCTTCTCAACACGTTCCACGCGGAAGCCCGCCTTCCCATAAACCTTTATCGCCGCCGCGTTCTCGGAAATCACGCCCAGATCCACTTCCTCCATGCCCAGGTTGCTGAACGCCCAGCCGACCAAGAGCTTAACTGCTTCCGTGCCGAACCCCTTGCCCCAGTAATCCTTGTCCCCCACCAAAAGGCCGAGGGTGGCGGTTTTCCTCCCGAAATCAATCGGCTCCAGCTTTATGTTCCCGATGTGCTTCCCGCCTTCCTTGGTGAAGATGCCGAGGAAGATGCAGCCCGGGCTGGCGTTCTTCTTCATTATGTAATCCTTCAATTCCAGTATTGTGGTGCTGCGCGTCTCCAGGTAGGCATTGACCTCGGGGTCGTTTAGCCAGCTGCAGTAATCCTGGTTTGCGTCCTTCTCCCCAAGCGTCCGCAGGTATATGTGAACCCCATCAATGCGCAATTCCTTGCCTGTCTGTGGAGCCATGTGTTTTGCCTTCGGAAAATCCGATGCTGATTACTGAAACCATGCTTAAATACCTGCGCATCCGAACCGGCAAACGGCGGGGCTATGAGAACCGCTCAAAAAAGCCGATGACGCTTCGGATGCGGCCCTCCGGGACATTGAACCTTCTGAGGCCGGACTCAATCAATTCGGTTTCCTCCTTCCCGAAGCATTTCAGGAACAGGAGCAGGACGAAATAGGCGGATGCGGCGATTGCGACCAGCAGGCCGAACAGAGATGCCTGGTACGCCTTCCTGAGCAGCGCGCCCGCAAGGTCATCCTGCGAAACAAGGGATTGGAGGCCTGATGCGAACCCGTCCATGAGGGCGGATATCGCACCCTTCAGGAGGAATAGCGCGAGCAGCAGAATTAGCCCGGCAACCAGTGGCTTGTATATGTCACGTGGCACGGAGAAGCTGAATATCTTCCTTGAGTAGTATACGATGACGGCGAACAGTGCAATCATGGAAAGCAGGGAACCAAGCGCTGCGCCGTCTATGCCCCAAACCGGGATGAGAAGGTAATTGAACGCGACATTCGTTATTACGGCTATGCCCGCTGCCTTGAATTCCACGTCAAGCCGCCTCATGCTCGCAAGAACATTGCCGGGGGGGGAAAAAACCGATCGGATGAACAGCCCTATCACGAAGAGGAGGAGGACGGTCTCGCCCTGGGCGTAGAAGCCGCCGTAGAGCAGCTGGAGCAGCTCCTTGCCGAACACCACCATTATGGCCGTGACCGGGACCGCCAGCATCACGGTCCATTTCATTGATATGCTCATCGTCCTTTTGATGCCCTCAAAATCCCCCTTGCCGTAAAGCTCGGAAACCACCGGGAAGAATATGGCGAGGATCGCGTTCGGGAAAACGAGCGCCAGCGTGGAGAGCCCGGACGCGATGCTGTAGACGGCTATCGCGTCCAGCGAATCTGGGAGCATCATGCTGAGCATTATCCTGTCCACATACTGGAACGTAACCCAGATGAAATTGATGAGGGTGACCACGATGCCGAAATAGATTATCTCCTTGCTGAACGAAACCTGCTCCTGCAGGGTGAAGCTCCCCTCCTCAAGCTTCCATTTTTTTGATTCCTGCCAGACCCAATAGCAGCCAAGTGGGATTACGAACAGGAAGGGTATGAGGAACCCAAGCGAAATGGTCTGGGCGCTTGCACCCACTGCGTAGAAAAGGGCCAGGGTTATGATTAGCTTCAGGGTGTTCTGGATCGCCTCCAGGCTCTGGGACTCCCGCATCTTTTTCCTTCCTGAAAGCACGCCGGTGTTGATGTCGTTAAGTTCCTTGAAAAGCAGCCATGCGGTCATTATCTGCAATACCGGCTCTATGGACGGCTGGCCCACCAGCCGGGAGATGTCCCCAGCGAAAATGAACGTAAGGAAAACGAACAGGAGCGTGAGGCCGCCGCCAACGAAATAGCTCAGCTTGAGGAGATTCCGCAGCTTCCCAATCTCTTTCTTTCCGTAAAAATAGGGGACGTACCTGGACAGGGAGGAGAGCAGCCCCAGGTCCGTGAATATGAAGAGGACCCCAAGGACGCTGAGGACGAGATAGAAGGTGCCCACGTCCTCGGGGGAAACGAGCCGGGCGACAAGTATGGTATATACAAATGCGATTATCTTGTTGATTATGTTGAAGAAAAGGGTCCAGAACGAACCCTTGGCTATCGTGCTTGACTCTGACATTGGTGGATATTTGGGGAATATGGGTTTAATATAATAGGGCGTGCTCATTCCATGAGCAGTTCCGCCAGCCGGGACATCGCCCTGGAATCCAGATATGGGTCTATCTCGTCCCTAGCATACTTATCCAAAAACTTCCTGAACCCGCTTTCCTTCAGCCCCAGCCAGTATTTCGCCTCTTTTTTCAGCCCATCGTAGTCGTGGGCGACGAAATGCGGGAACCTGTTGAAATAGTAACCGGGCCCGGTGTGCCTGCCACCGGAATCGTAGTACATGCCCCTTTTCCCGGCGCCCAGCGCCTCGGCGGTGGTGGAGGGGTATGCGGCGGATATCGTCAAATAGGATGCTGCTATGACTTCTGGCGCGGATATGCCGCCCTTGTCGTAACGGTAGAAAAAGAGGCATCGTTCGTGCGCCTGCAGCTTGTCGTAGATGCGCCTTATGGCCGGAGGCGTGAGGTTCCGCTCCTTTGCGGATTTGAAGATGACCCCTATTTCGGGCATCTCGTCCAGCAGGCGCAGGATGCCTTCCGCGAACCGCACCCCGTCTTCTATCTTTACGGGGCCCGCGTCATCAAAGGTCGTATCAAACACGGCAATGATCTTTTTCGGCATTTTCCTTTCGCGCAGAAGGGAGAATATGGGCGACTTCAGCTCGCCGCCCTCAATTTCCTTGGCGACCTGGGAAAACATCACGCCCACCTTTTCGTAATTCTTTATGAAGTTCCTGTGCTTCCTGAACCACCTCTCCACCGCGTCCCCGTGGAGCACCGCGTTGTCAAAATGCATGAACGTGAAAAGCGTCTGGTTCTGCTTCTCCGGCGGCCACGCGAGGTGGTAATCGTACGTGGTGTTGTCAGGGAAGACGAACCACGTCTTCACGCCGTGCTGCGAGAGGATGTGCGTCTTCGCGATGTTGTCTGGCAGGAGCCGTCTTACGTAATTGCGGATGCCGTAATTTTCCAGGAATATGTTCCACGCCATGTAATTGAGCAGGATGGAGCGGTTGGTTTCTGTGACCAGCGGCTCCTCCCAGAGGGAGAAAAAGGATGCCTTTGCCCAGGCGGGCAGGATGCTCAAGAGGAGGCCCAACGGCACCCGGCACCTGCCGTCGTAGACGCTCGCGGCATGGAGCCCCTTTTCGGATTCCAGCCGCCTGCTGTCCTTCTGCCACGGGGTTATGAAAAGGGTGTCCTCTTTGCCCAGCTTGCCCTTGCCAACGAAAACGTCGTTGCCGAAATAATTCATGAGGAAGGTGTTCTCCGGGTGGTCGTCCATTATGCCGACCGCGTACTGTTCCCTTCCGCCCTTCTTCCCCAGGCCTATTTTCCTGAACAGGAGGTAAAATGGCGCGGCGAGCATGAGCGACCTCTTTATCCGGGATGCGATGCGCCCGGCCCTCCTGGTGAGCGAATCGCGGATGGCGACTTCCACTCCCTTGGGAAGAAGCGTCATGCCGGAGGTGTGGATGTATGCGTCGCCTGAGGGGAAGAAAACCGCCTTGGATGCGCCATACTCCCCCATAACCAATTTCACCTTCAGCTCTATGCAATGCCTTTCCTCCAGTGCGGAAAGCATCCTGTATTTGTACATGTCTGTTATGGCCGGGAAACCGAGCAGGCGCGCCATCACACGGATTGAGGGGCTGGAGGAATAGCGCTTCGCGAAAACGCGGTCCACGCCCTGCAGCGCCTGGCATGCGGCCTCGCGGTAAAGTTCGTATGCGAACACGCGCTGGGAAAGGTCCACGAGCGAGCCGGAGGAAATCCATTTTTCAATCTCCCTCCGCTTCCCGCTGGGAAGGGATATCCTGAATGCGTAGGCCCGTGAGCCGGCCTTCATTGATTCCACGGCTATCGGGTATGTGCCTTCGTCCAGGCCCTCAAAAAACGCCGGTCTTTTGGCCATGCCGCGCATTGCCCCCTACTCCGCCGTCATCATGAACGTCAGCAGCCTGAAGTTGAGCTGGGATTTCCTCTCCTCCCCCTTGCCCTTGAAATAATTGATGTACGCCTTTACGGCGTCCGTGTTGAAGTATCCCGCGGGGAAGAATTCCTCGCACTTGCTGTCGCCGCATTTGTCTATGAGGTTCCTGGCGAGCGGGGAGTGCATGACGAACTCATACGGCATCCTGTTCAGGTCTGCCGCGGAGTAGGCGTGCGGTATGGTTGAGCCAATCACGTCAAGCGGATACCTGATGGTGCCGTCCGCGAGCCCCTCGCGTATGAGCCGCTTGAGAGGGTATTTAACGTTGTTTATCTCCAGCCCCCTGCCCCACTTCTCGGGCATGCGCATGAAGAACTTCACCAGGTTGTAGTCCATGTACGGAAGGCGCATGTTCCGCATGCTCTCGGTCACCTTCCGGATATTTGTCGGGCTCTGCCAGTGGAAATCAACGTACATCCTCAGCAGCCAGTAATAGGCCGTTTCGGGCTTCATCCCTTTTATCGTATCGTCGAAATATTCGGTCCGCAGCCATTTCTTGAAATCCGCCATTTTTCCGTCCTCTATGAAATTTGACTTCTCAAGCTTCGCGAAGGGCAGCCTGCCCGGCGCGTACATGAATGAGAAGAGGTACTCAAACACCCGGTCCTCCACCGGAAGCTTGTCCGCGTCAATGAACTCCAGCTCCTTGCGGTAGTCCCGGAATATCCTGAACACGAGGTCGTCCTTGTACGTGCCGTCCAGCACCTTCCTGAAGAAGGTGGGGCCGTACATGTAGCACAGCATCTTGTCCGAATACTCGCCGAACCCCTTGTTCTCGTGCGGTATGCTGGCGAACTGCGCGAACCCGAGGTTCATGATTGAGTCGCAGGCCTCGCCGTTGAACACCACGGCGCCCTCGCCGTATTTGTCCTTTATGTGCCTGGCCATCTTGAACTGGATGAACGAAAAGGGCGCATAGATCCCCTGTTCAAGCAGCTTCCCCCTTATGTCGCTTTCCCAGAAACCCACGAGGCCCTTGTCCCCGAAATGGACCTTGACCACGTCCAGCTGGACGCCGAAATAATCGGCAATCTTTTTTGTCTTCGCTATCTCGTATGGGTTGTAATTGACGCCGTCCGGGAGGATGAGCTCTGCGACCACGCCCTTGACCTTGGCAGTGCCAAAATGCTTTGTGAGCACGGAGACCATGAACGAGGAGTCCCAGCCGCCGCTCATCTGGACGATGTTCATCTCGTCCGAGGCGCGCGAGACGATTGCGTTCTCCACGAGCTCCCCGAACGCCTTCAGGTCCGCGTCGGAATAATCCTCTATCTTCAGCGGCTCCTCTTCGTATTTCACGATGCCCCACCTGCCGGGGGCCAGCTCCAGGGCCTCGTTGTACCTCAGGCGGAATACGTTGCTGAACAGCGTGTGTTTTTTGGGGATGTAGAGGTACAGCGCACTCGCCATCGCCTCGTGGTTGTAGCCCTTTGATTTTTTCCGCAGGTTTTTCAGGTCGGTGGATGCGGTGACCGTGCCCGCGTCCTCGCAATAGTATATTTCCTTCCTCTTCAGCTTGTCGCTGAAAACCGTTATCTTGCTGTTTTTCCTGTCCACATGGATGCCGGCATAGTCGCCCTCAACCGACTCTATGAATGGCTGCAGGCCGCCCTCCGAGAATGCGCGGGAGAGCTGCTCCCCAAACTTCCCGGCCTCAAGCTTCACGGGCTTGCCTTCCTTCATCTGGTAGTAGAAGCTCCCCTCAAGGTAAAGGTCCCCGCCCTCAACAGGGATTTTGAGCGTGCCCGGAGCGGCCGTGACGGAGTATGCCTTGTCAAACTCATTGTTTTTTTCAAACACTAATTCCATATGAAACACCATCGGCTTATTGATGGAATAGTTGGGGGCAAATAATTATAAGGTGTGCGCCGGGCGCAGGCCTGGCTATTCCCCTGCAAACCCGTGGAACGCCCCGAGGAGGAACTGGCGCGCGGAGTTCATTGAAAGGAGCACGGACGGGTTGCCGCTGAGGCGCTCTATGGTTGCGAGCTTGAGCCGCTGCCCGTGGCTGAGCCCGAGCTTCCTTGCGGCTTCTGCCGCCTTCCGCATCTCCCCTTTCTCGCCTATGATTGCGGCGGCGAAAGCGGCGGCGATGAGGTGCTCCTTGGGCGCCACCCCGCGAGCCGCGAGCCGCGAATGGATGATGAAGTAATCCTTGTAGACCAGGTTCGCGTTCCGCGTGAGGTTGGTGGAATGCATGCGGTAGTCCGCGAGTGCTTCTGGCATGTAATGGAACTTGTGCCTCTTGCAGAGCTCTATGTAGAACCACCAGTCCGGCGCATACCTCAGCTCCGGGTCAAAGCCGGGGCATGTGGAGAGGCATCCCTTCCTGAGCAGGATTGTGGACATGCAGCAGATGTTCTTCCTGGTTATGATGCCGGAGATGTCGTGCGCGGCCATCTCCGCGGGGGTGAGGCGGTAGAGGCGGCGGATGCTTTTGCCGGTTTTTTTGCCGCCCTCGCCCATTATGGAGGCATCGGAATGTACCACATCGCAGTCCGGGTGGGCTTCCAGCGCGGCTAGCTGCCTGCTGATTTTTTCCGGGTGCCAGATGTCGTCGGAGCAGGTGAGGGCGACGTAATCCCCGGAGCAGCGGGCAAGGCCCTTGTTCATGGGCTTGGTGAAACAGCCCTCGTTCTTCTTGTTGTATATGGCGACAACGCGGCTGTCTTTCTTCTCAAAACTGCGGATTATTTCCGCGGTTGAGTCGGTGGAGCGGTCGTCCACCACGATGAGCTCAATGCCCCTGTGCGCCTGCGCCAGAACCGAAGAGATGGCTGCGCCCACGTATTTCTCGTGGTTGTAGCAGGGCATAACTACGCTGACTTTTTTGTCCATCATGCCACCAGTTTTTGAACGGCGCGGTTGCGAATAGGTTTGGCCATGCCGGATTGCCTGGCCCGATGGGCAATAAGGAAATAACTCATTTAATTACTTTTGGTTCATTATAATGCCATGCATATCCTTATCACGGGCTCAAGCGGAACCATCGGCACCCGCCTGTTTGAGGCGCTGCTCCAGAAGGGGTACGAAGTGACCGGGATAGACCGCAGGCCGAACAAGTGGAACCCATCGCTGAACGCGAGGACGCGGCTGGTGGACATGCTGGACAAGGGCGCGCTCTCCAGGGTTGCGGGGGATTTTGACATGCTTATCCACCTGGCGGCGAACGCGCGGGTGTACGACCTGGTAAAAATGCCGGAGCTCGCGCTGGAAAACACCGTCACCGCGTTCAACGCGCTGGAGTTCGCGAGGGCGCGGGGCATAAAGAAGCTGATGTTCTCCTCTTCCCGCGAAACGTACGGCAACATCAAGGATGGCGGGGCAATCGCCGAGGACGCGGTGCGGATAGAGCGCTGCGAAAGCGCGTACGCGGCGAGCAAGCTGTCCGGGGAGGCGTATTTCCATTCCTACGCCGTCTGCTACGGGATGCAGAACCTGATATTGCGCTTCTCCAACGTATATGGGATGTACGACGATTCCGACCGCGTCATACCGCTCTGGATACGCCAGCTCAAGAGGAACGAGGACATCACGGTGTTCGGGAAGGAGAAGACTCTGGACTTCACCCACATAGACGATTGCGTCGGCGGGGTGGTGCAGGCTGTTGAAAAGTTCGGCGCTGTGGCGGGCAACACGCTCAACATGGCGTACGGGGAGGACGTGACGCTGCTGCATGTGGCGGAACGCCTGCAAAAGCTGCTGGGCGCGAAATCAAAACTTATTGTGAAGGGGAACCGCACGGGCGAGGTGTGGAAGTTCCGGGCAGACATAAGCCGGGCAAAAAAGCTGCTGGGGTATTCACCCAAGGTTTCCATAGACGAGGGGCTGGCCAGGGCCGTGGCCTGGTACGGGGAGCACCTGCGCGAGTGAAACGATGGGCATCACGGTCATAGGCAGTGGATACGTGGGCGCGGTTACCGCGGCGGGATTTTCGCAGCTGGGGCACAATGTGGTTTGCGTTGATGTGGATGAGGCGCGCGTGCGCTCCATCAACGGAGGCAAGGCACCCATTTATGAGCCGGGGCTGGATGGGGCGCTTGCCCTTGCGGTAAGGGAAAAGAAGCTGCGGGCGACCTCGGATTTGGCGGGCGCGCTCAAAACAAGCGGCGTGGCATTCATCTGCGTGGGGACGCCCCCCATGGCGGACGGCTCCACTGACCTGCGGTTCGTAAGGGAAGTGGCGCAAGGGATTGCGGATGCGCTTAGGCAGCGGGATTCGTACCTGCTCATTGTCGTGAAGAGCACCGTGCCGCCCGGCACCACGGAATCCCTCATTCCGCTGCTGGAGGAAAAGAGCGGGAAGAGGCACGGGAAGGATTTCGGAATCGCGATGAACCCGGAGTTCCTGCGCGAGGGGAGGGCGCTGGAGGATTTCCTCCGCCCGGACCGGATAGTGCTTGGAACGGCGGACGCGAAGGGGCTGGGGCTGCTGCAGGAACTGTATGCGCAGTTCCAATGCCCGAAGGTTGCGTGCAACCTGCGCACCGCGGAGATGGTAAAATACGCGAGCAATGCGTTCCTCGCGACGAAGATATCGTTCATCAATGAGATTGCGAACCTGTGCGACCGGCTGGGGATAGATGCATATGCGGTTGCGGAAGGGATGGGCCATGACAGGAGGATAGGGCGGGCATTCCTGGACGCGGGCATAGGGTACGGCGGCTCGTGCTTCCCTAAAGACGTGAAATCGCTCGTCGCCACAGCGAAGAGGGAGGGCAGCGGGATGAGGATACTGCCCGCGGTGGTTGAGACGAACGAAAGCCAGCCACTGCGCATCGTGGGGCTTGCGGAAAAATGCCTGGGCGGGCTGGAGGGCAGGCGAATTGCGGTGCTCGGGCTCGCCTTCAAGCCGGACAGCGACGATGTGAGGGAGGCTCCGGCATTGAAAATCATAGCGGCATTGCTGAAGAAGGGCGCGAAGGTGGTGGCATACGACCCGAAGGCGATGGAAAATGCGAGGGCGCGGCTTGGGGATGGAGTCGCCTACGCATCTTCGGCGCGCGGGGCGCTGGAGGGGGCGGAGGCGTGCCTGCTGCTCACAGAATGGGAGGAATTTAAGAATTTGCAGGGGAAGGATTTCAATGCGATGAAAAGGAAGCTGGCCATAGAGGGCAGGCGGTGCCTTGACCGCGGCCGGCTTGAAGGGGTGGAATACCACGGGATAGGGCGGGGGATATGAAAGGCATAATACTTGCGGGCGGGAAGGGGACGCGGCTGCGGCCGCTTACTTATGCGATACCCAAGCCCCTGCTGCCCGTGGGCGGGAAGGCCGTCATTGATTACGCAATCGCCAACCTCAAGACGTGTAGGGAGATAGACCGCATTTACCTGGGGGTATCGCACATGCAGGAAGTTATGGAAAACTACTTCGCGCATGTGGATTATGGGATGCCGATAGAGCTGGTCCCGACCCTGGCGTGGGAGACGGGCGGGGACCTGAAAACAATCGTGAATGAAAAGGGGCTGCACGAGGCGGTGGCGGTCGCATACGGCGACCTGGTCGCCCAGCTGGACATGCAGAAGATGCTTGACTTCCACAGGAAATGCGGGCGGCTGGCGACGGTGGCGCTGTTTGAGGTCCCGCAGAGCGACGTGCAGCGCTTCGGCATCGCGGAGGTGGATGGCGACATGGTTAAGCGTTTCGTGGAAAAGCCGAAGCCCGGCGCCACAAAATCCCGCCTGGCGAACGCGGGATACTACATCCTTGAGCCGGGGGCGCTGGACCAGCTGGGATTTGAGAAGGCAAAGGTGGAGGAGCGCCTTTTCCCGGCCCTGGCGTCGCAGGGGCAGCTGTCGGCATATGTGGTGAAGATGCCATATTGGCTGGACATTGGGACCGTGGACGCATACCGCAAGGCGAACCGCATGGTTGAGGGCGTGCTTGCGCCGAATTCAACGGTGTGATTGGGGGATGGGAGGAAAAATAATAATCAGCCCGGTTTCTGGCGCGGCGGCAAGGAAAGCCATCAGGGCTGCGGGCGGCGCGGGTTTCGGGTGGGCGTATCTGGGGGAGGACGTATCAAAACTTATTTTCCTGGAGAAGGCCATTGGAACCGCGGGGAAGCACATTGAGATGGCGGGGATGCTGCAGGGAATCGCAGGGGAATTGCGCGGCCCGTATATAGAGTATATCGGGAAACTCAGCCGGGAAAACAATTCGCTGGCGTGGTGGGCTGGGCGGCTCTCCGAGAAAAATCCCTTCGTGTCAAAGGCCTTCCTCCATGCGTGTTATGCGAGGGTTTGCATTGACCTAGCTGGAGAAAGACAGGAAATCCCGCTGATATTCTTCGTTGAAAAAAGGGCAGTGAGGCAGTCCATACTGAAAAATCTGCCTCAAGCCCCCCGGAACATGGAAAGCATCTGGGAACCGGCGGCCGGAATCATGGATGACATTTGGGGCCTTTTCGTGCACAAGGCATGGTTTCTGTTCTATAACATTTACCGCATAATCATCAGCAAATACGTTTATGGCATCCAGAAAAAGATCCGCGCGGGGGCGCCCCTCGTGCTGGTCCACACATTCATAGACCAGCGTTCTTTCGGGGAGAATTCCGCGTACCATGAAAGTTATTTCGGAAAATTGGCCCCATACCTGGAAAAGAATGGGCAACGGGTGGCCATGCTCCCCCAGATATGGAGGACGGTCCCGTACCAAAAAACGATGCGTGACATGAAGAACTCGGAATACGCATTCCTGGTGCCTCACGCATTCCTGTCCATCTTCGATATCCTTGAAGTCCTTTTCGCCACCTTGCCCGGAATGCACAAGAGAATAACATTTCCCGCATTCGAAAAAATGGACATTTCGGATATCATGAAGGATGACATGAAAAATGACTGGAAAGACAACCATGTTGCCCTGGCATTGCTCTATCGCCCCCTTTTCAGGCGCCTTAAGGACAAGAATATCCGGATAGACACCATGATATACACGTATGAAAACCATGCCTGGGAAAAAGTATTGTGCTCTTCAGTGCGGGAGTTCCACCCGGCGGCGCGCCTCGTAGGCTACCAGCATGCGGTTTTTTCCATGATGTCATTAAGCCATTTCTTTTCAAGGGATGAGGCGGGCATCATGCCATTCCCGGACAGGGTTGTCACCAACGGCAGGCATTTTCATGATGTACTCATTAAGTCCGGCTATCCGGCGGACAGGGTGGTGGCGGGTGGGGCAATCAAGTATACCTCCCTGCTGGAGCAAAGAAAAATGGCCGGGCGCCACAAGCGGAAAAAACCCGTCATCCTGGTCACCCCCACCGTGGGCAAAACATCCATTGAGATGATAACGAAGGTCTTCGGGGCGTTCAGGCGCCTCAAGGAATACGAGGTAGTGATAAGGTGCCATCCCGTGGTGCCTGTTGAGATGGTAAAGGAATGCCTTGATTTTGATTTTCCGCCGCACATGCGTTTCTCCAGCAGGCCGTTCTCCGAATTGCTGGAAGAAAGCGACATTCTCATATATGCGAGCTCTGCAACCTGCCTTGAGGCAATCGCCGCGGGCGTTCCCGCTGTGCATGTCCAGTCCGACCTGTCCCTGGACCTAGACCCGCTTGACGGATACCCGGAAGCGAGGATATCCGTACGGGACGAGGCCGGGCTGGCGGAAGCCGTGGAAAAGCTGCTGGGCATGGGCGAAGAGGAATACAGAGGAAAACTCAGGATATGGAAAGGGATAAGCGGGGATTTCTTTGGCCGCGCGGATGATTCGGCTTTTAAGCTGTTTATCAGAAATAAAACCAACAAGAAAACGAGGATGCCTGCATGAAAGTGATTTGCGTCATACCCGCAAGATACGGCTCCACACGGTTTGAGGGGAAACCCCTTGCGGACCTCTGCGGAAAAACCATGATACAGCGGACGTACGAGCAGGCCGCGAAATCAAGAACAATTGAACGCATATACGTGGCTACCGATGACGAACGGATCAGGGAAAATGCCGAATCTTTCGGGGCGGACGTGATAATGACCTCCAGCAGGCACGCTTGCGGCACTGACAGGATAGCGGAGGCGCTGGGGCATATAGAGGGCGAAGACGGCGACGTGGTGGTGAACGTCCAGGGGGATGAGCCCCTTATCAGCCCGGATGCGATAGATGCCGTGGTGGAGCCGCTTCTTGAAGATTCCGCGCTGAACATGGCGACACTGGTCACAAAAATCATGGACAAAACGGAATACGGCGACCCGAGTGTGGCCAAGGTCGTCAGGGACAAGGATGGATATGCATTATACTGCTCAAGGTCCTGCATCCCGCATTCGGAAAAGGGGCACCGGGCGGATGCATACAAGCAGCTGGGCATTTATGCGTTCAGGAGGGGCTTCCTCATCAGGTTTTCAAAAATGGAGCCCACCCCGTGCGAGGCCGCGGAGAAGCTGGAGCAGCTGAGGGCCCTGGAAAACGGCTTCAGGATGAAGGCCATAGAGACGGATTTTGACGCGCCATCGGTCAATACTCCGGAAGACCTGAAAAAGGTGGCGGCGATAATCCGGGGCCTGCCAAAACAATAATATTATATAAGAACTCCATCCAATATATCCGTATATGGGCACTATTTCGCAGAAGGAGATTTTGCTGGATGATTTCAAAATCAGCAATGACGGCCCAATCGTATTGATAGGCGGCCCCTGCGTCATAGAGGGCGAGGAGCACGCCATCTCCATGGCAACGCGGATATCCGGGATTGCGGAGGAATTCGGCTTCCCGTATATCTTCAAGTCGTCTTTTGACAAGGCGAACCGCACCTCCATAAAATCCTACCGGGGGCCCGGCTTTGACGAAGGCCTGAGAATCCTGGAAAAGGTGAAGAGGGAGGTGGGCGTGCCCGTGCTCTCGGACGTGCACGAAATCGGCCAGGTGAAAAGGGCGGCGGAGGTGCTGGATATCCTCCAGATACCCGCATTCCTTTGCAGGCAGACCGACCTGGTGGTGGATGTCGCCAAGGCGAACACGATAGTGAATGTAAAGAAGGGGCAGTTCCTGGCTCCGTGGGACATGAAGAATGTCGTGGAGAAGATAGAGTCGCAGGGCAATTCCAGGATAATGCTGACAGAAAGGGGCGCTTCTTTCGGGTACAACAACCTGGTTGTGGACATGAGGTCGTTGGCGATAATGAGGGGCTTCGGCTACCCCGTCGTAATGGATGCGACGCATGCCGTGCAGCTGCCCGGGGGCATGGGATGCACCACCGGCGGCCAGAGCGAATTTGTGCCGTGCCTGGCCAGCGCGGCGGCTTCCATCGGCATAGCTGGCCTGTTCATGGAAATCCATGATGAGCCCGGGAAAGCGAAATGCGACGGGACCAACATGATTGACCTGGAGGCCCTCAGGAAGATACTTGAAAGGGTGAAGAAAATAGATTCAATAGTGAAACAGAAGTGATGGGCCATGGACTACGTTGAAGAGGGGAAAAAAGTCATACTCCAGGAAGCCGAGGGCTTGTCCGGAGTTGCGGAAAAGCTTGATGATGATTTCAGGAAAGCAGTGGATTTGCTCCATAACTGCAAGGGGCGGATAATAGTAGTCGGGATGGGCAAGTCCGGCATAATCGGCAGGAAGATTGCGGCAACATTGGCGAGCATAGGCGCCCCCGCATTCTTTTTGCATCCTTCGGAAGCGGTCCATGGGGACCTCGGCATCGTTACGAGGGAGGATGTGGCAATCCTGCTGTCCAAGAGCGGCGAGACCGACGAGATAAAATGCCTCCTCCCGAACCTCAAGTCGCTTGGGATACCGACCATCGGGATTGTCGGGGATTTGGAATCAACCCTGGGGAAAAAGTGCACCGTCAAATTAAACATCTCCGTGCCGAAGGAGGCGGACCCAAACAACCTTGCGCCAACCACGAGCACGACCGCCATGCTGGGCATGGGCGATGCGCTTGCGATGGTCCTGCTGAAGCTCAAGCAGCTCAGGCCGGAGGATTTCGCGCTGCTCCACCCCGCAGGAAGCCTGGGCAAGAGGCTGACGGTGAAGGTCGGGGACCTGATGCGCACTGGGGACGACATCCCCATGGTCCTGCCGGATACCACGGTCAAGAACGTCCTGTTCAGGTTTACGAAGACGGGGATGGGGGTGGCTGCGGTGGTTGATGAAAAAAACGGCCTGCTGGGCGTATTCACGGATGGGGACCTGAGAAGGCTCATGGAAAAGGATACGGACTGCCTCGGCATGGCGATATCGGAAGTGATGAAGCGCGACCCGAAGAAGGTTGTGGACGGCGGGCTGGCGTTTGACGCCCTTAAAAAAATGGAAGAGTCCCACATAACCGGCCTGATCGTGGTGGATGAAAAGAACGCCGTGGTGGGGATAATAAACATCTACGACGTCCTGAACGCGGGCATAAGGTAAAGGTGCGCTGATGGGGAAAGGGGAATTGAAGGATATAAGGGCCATCGTGATGGACGTGGACGGCGTGCTGACCGACGGGAAGATAATCCTGGGCAGCAACGGCACCGAGATGAAGTCCTTCAACGTGAGGGACGGCTTTGCGATAACGGCGGCAAGGCGGCATGGGATAAAGATAGGGTTCATCACCAGCAGGAAAAGCGAGGCAGTGGAAATGAGGGGCAGGGAGCTCGGGGTGGATTACCTGTTCCAGGGGGTGGATGAAAAATTGGGCAAGCTTGCGGAAATCTGCTCTTCTGAGGGCATAACCATGCGTGAGGTCTGCTACATCGGCGATGACCTCATTGACATACCGCCGTTGGAAAAGGCGGGTTTCCCCGCGACCGTGGCAGACGCGCCCGAGGAGGTGCGCTCCCACGCCTCGTTCATCTCCAGCAAAAAAGGGGGGGATGGCGCGGTCAGGGAAATCATAGAGCACATCCTCAAGGGCCAGGGCAGGTGGGCCGGCAAGCGGTGAGATGGTCATATGGCATGCTATCTGTGCAAAAACGAGAATTCCGATATGATTTTCGACTACCATGCCATGGACAAGTATGAAAGGGCGGTCGCGGAAGAACAGCCTGGATACTACCGGAAATGGGCGAGGTGCACAAACTGCGGCCTGATATATAGCACGTCTAATTTTTCCGCACCGATAGACGGGATTTATTCCGGCAAATACCGCTCTAAGGAATTCAGGGGCGAGGACCCGGAGGATTCCTTCAACAAAATCATGGGCCTCCCCAAGGAGCAGTCCGAGAACCACTACAGGGCAAATTACGTAAAAAATGGATACACGGGATTGAAATCAAATCTCTTCGGCGCCATAAAAAAACAGAAAAAAATATTGGACGTCGGGTTCGGCTTCTGCGTATTCCTCGGCGGTTTCCTCGGCGAGGGCTGGGAAGGGTATGGCATAGACCCGGACCCGCGGTGCTGCGAGTTCGCCAAAAACAGGCTAAAAATCAGGGTGTTCAACGGGCTTTACAAGAAAAACGCGTTCAATGAAAGGTTTGACCTGATAACCATAAACCACGTGCTGGAGCACATAAAAGACCCGATAAATTTCCTGAGGGACATCCGGGGGGACTTGGAGGACGACGGGCTCGTCTATATAGAGGTCCCCGATGCGATTGAGTTCAACCTGCTCGGCAAAGACCATGACGAGTTCAATTCCTGCCACTATTACATGTTCAGCCCATCAACGCTGACCAAGGCCCTTGCGGGCGCCGGCTTCATCCCATTAAGCATCAAAAGGATCGCCACCCCGCGCAATTACAGGCGAATTATGCTGTTCGCCGCAAAGAACGATGGTGACAAGTATGATACCGGATAACAACGAAATAAGGTTTGAGGTCTCTACGAGATGCAACTACAGCTGCATCATCTGCCCCAGGGATAGCTTCTGCAGGCCGCTCGAAATAATGGGCACCGGGATGTTCAAGTCCATTTTTGACAAAATAACATCCGGGACAAACCAGTACAACACAATCACTTTTTCGGGTTTCGGCGAGCCGTTGCTGGACAGCGGCCTGGAAGAAAAAATAAAATATGCGCGGGACAAAAATTTCGAGGTGCTCATCCTAACCAACGCCTCCCTCCTCACTGTTGACCGGTTCAGGAGATTTGACGACCTCGGTGTAAAATCAATCAGAGTGAGTTTCTACGGGAACAGCCCGAAAGTGTACACGCAGGTCCACCGGCCGCCCAACCCGGACATGTTTTCCAGGGTGAGGGACAACCTTGTGGAAATATCAAAAATCAGGAAGAATACCAAGCTCCTGTTCACTTACAACATAATCAGCCAAGTGAATGACCACGAAGTCCAGGAATGGATAAAATTCTGGGAGCCGAAAGCAGACCTTGTGGAAGTTTGGAAGCCCCACAACTGGGTGGATGGGAAAAATTACCGCGAAGTCCAGGCAGAGAAGATGAATACCTGCGGCAGGCCATGGAAAGGGCCCCTTCAGGTCCAGATAGATGGCACGGTGAACATGTGCTGTTTTGACTACAACGGCCAATTGCTGCTTGGCGACCTGAACAAGCAGGGCCTTGATGGGATATTCTCTTCGGATGCGTTCAAGAAGATTGTGCGTTGCCACGAATCCGGGGATTTCGCAGGGAGCGGCCTGATTTGCGAGAATTGCGACCAGCGCAACAAGACCAAAACGGATGTAATGGTTTACAACTCAAAATTTGACGTGTCAAAAAGGGTCGGGAAGGTCTCCACCACGTACAGCGATTTGTCGGAGGATGCGAAATGATTGCAAAGCCGCCCTTGGGGGGTTCCGCTAGCCACGGCCCGAAACCATCCTTTCGGCAATCTCAAAATCCGCCTCGTCGTCTATGTCCAGCGCCTCGCGCTTGTCCATCTCAAACATGCACGGCTTCTTGCCTATCCTGTTCCTGCCTGCCATGAAGGAGGCGCGGGTGAAGAGGAATATGCACGCATTTTCTTCGTAGAGCGGCTCAAGGTCCTGCGTGTTCTTCATAACGCCCAGGTCGTGGTTCACCGGCTTCGCGCCGGCGCCGTAGAACCTCTTGAGCATCTTGGTGACGGAGAAGAGGGAATCGTATTGCTTGTGCGAGGCGAGGAATTCTATCGCGCTGTCTATGGTGCCGCTCTTGAGGAACGGGTTGGTCGCGTGCGTCTGCAGGAAATGGTCGCCTTCCGCCTGGCCGAGGTCGTATTCTATTATGCTGTTCATGGGGACGGAGCCGCCCCTGAGATGCTCCGGCCTGTCAATTACCATCACGCGGCTGAAGTCGCGGCTGATGGACTCCTTTATGAAATCGCTGTCCGTGTCCACGCATATTTCGGATATGTGCTCGCAGCTTTCAAGGGTGCGCAGGATGTGGTGGAAGAGGGGGACGCCCCCGAGCTCCCGTATGTTCTTGTTCCTGACCCTTTCGCTGTGCGCCTTCATCGGCACCAATGCGGTGAATTTGTCCATAACCCCACCTGCTATCGTTTCCTGTCCTGGAGATACCTGGCCGCGCCGAGGAGCAATGCGCCATGCTTTGTGGGCGCGCCCTGGCAGGCCCTGCACACGGGCGGCATCGCGCCACCGTGCCTGATGGCCGCGATGAGCCCCCTGTTCCTCTCAAGTATCTTCCCCAATGAATCTTTCTTGATGTTCCCCATGCGCAGCCTGCCGTCATAGGCAAGGCAGCATGGCGCCACGGAGCCGTCACTCAGTATCCCGGCTATCCTTGTTCCGCACGGCCTGCCCGCCCTTACGGGATGGAAGTCAGCAAGCCTCCTTCCATATATGAATTGCTTGACCTTAAGCTTGATGTTCCTCGCCAGCGTTATGCCGGTCTGGTCCAGATACCTGGGCGTGGCCTTGCCCAGCAACTCCACCGCCTTATTTTCGTCAAAATCAAAACGCGGGTCTCCCTTCAGCTCCCTGAAAAATGCGAGCAGGCCCGGTTTTATGTCATTAATTGAGTCGGGCACGGACGGGTCCCCGCATTCCAGCCCCATCGCGGACCGCAGGGCCTTCTTTTCCCTGCCCATGAAATTGCATGCCACATCTATGGTGATTTTTGAAGGGCAGCCCGCATCCAATGCGCGCCCAAGGAACGCGCGGATGCTCTCCTTGTATTTGCTGAATGGGTAATCTATGCCCCTGGACCTGAAGGATTCCTCATCAATGGTCTGGAAGGAAATTTTTATGTAAGTGGGCGCGGCATCAACCAATCTTTGCTGTATCTCCCTGGATGAGAAGAGCAGGCCGTTCGTGATGACCAGCACCCGGAAGCCCTTGTTTTTTGCGTATTTTATGAACTTGAATATCCGCCTGTCCAGCAGGGGCTCGTTATAGTGGCTCAGGCATATGTACTCCAGCTTTCCATCGCCCGGGTCAAGGGAATCTATGGCCTTGAACACGTCGCGGTCCGGCAGCGCGCCGCCCTTCTGCTTCCTTGTGGGGTATGCGCAGAACAGGCATTTCATGTTGCAGTGCGGCTGGGTCTCTATCTGCAGTATGCTGAAGCCGTAATCGGATAATTTTATTTTTTTTGGCGCGGGCATCTAGTCCTTCACCTTCTCTGAGACAAATTCCACCAGATTGGCGTAATGCTCTGGACCGAACCTATATTTATTGAATATGGATTCCGGAACGCGGGAATCCAGGTGGTTGTCGAATATCCACCTCAGCCCGCCCTCCAGGTAAGCGGGGCTGCGTATGCTGTAGACCGCGCTCGGCTTGGGGGCGATGCCCGGGCGCAGCTCCTGCGAGGGGAGATGCACATAGCGCCCCGCCCTATCGTACAGAAGCACCGGCACTGAATTCTGGAGCGCCTCTTCTATGACCGTGGAGGAAAAATTAACCAGCAGGTCCGTAACCGTGAGGATGTCGGGAAACGAATCCTTCGACGAGCTGATGGTTATGTTTTCGGACTCGGGGAGCAAAAGCTTCATGTCGTCCGCAGACAGGTTCCTGCCCGGGTGCAGACGGACTACGAGGTGGGCGTCGCCGAGCTCGTCTGTTGCGTTTACTAGGTCAGACAGCGATGATACGAACTCGTCGAAGGTTTCGAACACCTGGAAACGCATGCTGAACCTCTCTCTCACGCTCTCCGGGTAGAGGAGTATCTTCTTCCCGGAGGGGACATGGCCCAGGATCCTTTTCCGTATCTCTTCCTTTTGGCCGGGCGACGTTTTGGCGAGGATGAGCGGCCCTGTCCGTATTGGCGTGTTGCCGGATTTGTAGCTCTGGAAATGCCGCTCCATCTCAGGCGTCTGCATCGCCGCATAATTGTAGAATGGGGAAAGGTTGAGCGTCTCGCCCATGTGGCGGTACTCTATCCTCTCAATCTCGTTTTCAGGCCTCTTCAGCGTGCCGTGGGAGACCATCAGCGCGGGGATGCCGCGCTTCCTGCACAGCTCGGCAACCATGAGCGACCTTTCGCGCGCCAACGGGGAGATGAGCAGCCTGGCGTCCAGATGCTCCAGCATGTCTTCCACATTCTCGGATTCCGCGTGGAGCTTGAGGATGAAAAACTTCAGGTCCTTCCGGATTTTTTCTGAAAACAGGTCAAAAAACCTCACGCCGCGGTGGGTGAAAAGGCTGCTGTGGCTGCGCTCTATATCGTCCAGGGCGTTGTCCACCGCCATTTCAAGGGAATGGTATTTTGCTGGAATTCTGCGGAAGATGCGGCGTGCCGAGATTGGGAGCCTTGCGTCAAGCACGCCTATTTTTTCATTCCTGGCTGCAATGCCAAGCGCTTTTCCAAGGAAGAACTCCGCCATGCACTTGGACGGCTTCTTGCTGGAAAACTCGGCCCATGCCACCTCAGGGAAACGGCTCTTGAGGCCGAGGGCGAGGCCGCGCATGTTGTAGCCGGTGGAAGCGAGCAGAATCGTTTTTCTTTTGCCCAGTGCGTGCATCCAGAACGGCCTGAACAGCGTGTAAACAAATTCTTCAAACGTGTCCAGCGGACTTGCGCCCAATGATGCACTGTGCCCACATGCCTGCAGCGGGCTGAGCGGTATTTCAACAAACTCGACCCCAGCGTCTCTGGCAAAAACCTTTGCGATGTGCCCGATGAACCTCTCGGAATTATGGATGAGCGGTGGGGTATGAGTGCAAAAATCGTTCACTGGCGCGCATGCATAAACCCCGGAAACCCTGTTCTTCCTGAAAATCTCCGATATCAGCTCAGAAACCCAGAGGAAGTGGTTGATGTAGAAGCGGGCGTAAAATAGGAAGGTGTTTTCGCACGTTCCGGGGATGCTGGTTGAACCGCCAAGATTGAATGCGCCGGACAGCGACCTGAGCCACCGCTCTGATTTCAGCATCAGGCGTGCATGGGATTCGTTGGTGAAGTAGGGCAGGGTGTTCTCATACTGGATCTCCATCCTCTTCAGGAATATTTGTACCTTAGGGCTGAGCGCGATTATCTTGAACCTGCGCGGGGAGAGCGAGTTGCTTTCGCAATAATCAAGGAATGCCCTTGCTTCGTCCTCAAATTCCAAAAGGGCGACGTCTACATCCCTGCTGCGCGGCGTCTTTTCCCAGTTCCATCCCCCAACCATCCTATGCACCTAATCAGCGTATGCTACGGCGAACAGTGTGTCCGCACTCCCTTCCCGGGACAGATGCTCCCTGTAATGGCCCTCAAGCCAGCGGTACTCGCCGGGCATTTCAAAGGCCGGCCTTGAGAGCTGCGGCTTCCCCTCCCCGAGCCAGTGGCACAGGTTCTGGATTCCGTACCTCTGGACGAAGCCCACCTCTATTTTCTTGAAGCCGGCTCCGGAAAGGGCCTTTTCCAGAGTATTTTTGCCGAAGTAATTCAAGTGGGCGCGGTTCCAGTAGAATCCGTTGTAGGCGGGGCTGGTGCCCAGCATAAGCTCGGAGACGTTCGGGGCCTCTACGAGAAGGCATCCGCCTTTCTTCACAAGTTTGCGCACGTTCCTGCAGAAGCCGATGGGGTCGGCCATGTGCTCAAGCACATGGAAAAGCGTGACTATGCCGTATTGCCCGATGTCGCCGGTGCTGCCGGCATCGGCAAGGTTGGCGTCAAAGATTTGGGCGTCTGTGACATCCTTCGCGGCCCTTCTCCGCTCCACGCTTATCTCCACGCCCTTCGCATCATAGCCCCTCGCCCTCATCTCCTTGAGGAAAAAGCCATAGCCGCAGCCGATGTCCAGCAGGGCTTTTCCCTTGGGGAACCTGGCAGAGATGAAATCCGCCCTGCGCAGCACGTCCGCCCTGAAGGCGCCTTCAAGAAAGCCGAGGTCAAGGTCCTTCCTGAGGGACCTCTCCTGCGAGTCCTTGTCGTAAAAGTTCTTGTCTTCTGAGATTGCGGGCCTGGGCAGCAGCTGCACGTGGCCGCAGGAAAGGCATGCGTACACCTTGTAATCGCCCCCTTCCCTTATCCTGCCTGCCGCCATCCTGAACCTGCCGCTGCCGCAAAGGTTGCAGGAGCCGGCATTGATTACTTCGTCTTGCATAGGGATTTCATCCTGTCCGGATTTTGTTTTCCAAAAACACTTTCTGCACGAATAACTTTGCTATGCTGTTAATAAAATGTTTTGCCTCGCCTGCCCCGCCGCTCTGTTGCATGACTCCCCGTCCCTTTCGTTAATCCGCCCTTCCCCATACCATCCCGGCCGGCCATTGAATTGATTTGACGGATCTATGTCAAAGCGCAGGTTTCTTGGCATCCAGGCGACTGGCAGGTTACCACGAATCAGGGGGGGTTGGCGGATGGCCCCTACTTCTTTTTGGATATGGCCAAGGACCTTCTTGCTTTCCTCAGGAAATCATGAACACGTGGATAATCATGAAGCACCGTGGACAATCTGCGCCTCATGTCGTAAGGATAGACCAGGACCTGCCAGTTCTTGTGGTAACGCAGAAGCATTTTATTATGTTCCGGCGGATACTTCAAAACAGAACTCCTTCGTTCGCTTGAAAATGAATTGTACGCCTCCACATCAACCAGCTTGTTGGAAAAACAGTGGTCGCCAAGAACCGTTCCCTTGTATGGATAGAATATGTTTACGCCGCTGTCAGTCGGGTTGAGGCGCCTATTGAGCCTGACGGTGTCCTTAATCATTTCTTCCGTCTCCCCGGGCACTCCAATGATGTTTATGGCCGTAGTTTCCATTTTATATTTTTTGCACAGGTCGAAAGCATCAGTAATCTGTTTTTCTGTTATATTCCTGTTCATGATGGTGTTTCTCACATAATCATTCCCAGATTCAACGCCGAACTGGAGCTTGAAGCAGCCTGCCCCCCTGAGTTTTTTGATAAAATCCTCATCTATGACATTAACCCTGAGCAAGCAAAAGAACCTTTTGCCAATCTCTTGCTTATACTTTTCTAAAAATTCGTCCCTCCACCTCGCATCCAAACCGAATGTATCGTCAATGATGGAGATGGTATCGAAAGGATATGCTGCGTCGGCCTGCTTAATCTCGTCTATGCATGCATCAACGGCCTTGAATCTTGGCTTATTGGACACCATGCCATAAACCTTCGCCAGCGCATGGTTGCTGCAGTACGTGCATAGGAAAGGGCATCCGCGGGCAAAGAAAAACGGTGCCGCGCCGGTTGCCTTGATGTATCTTTCAAATAAGGCATCTTTTATGGGGTGGGGCAGAACTTCCAGATTCTGGATAAGCGGCTTGAGGGGATTTGTGATGACCGCGCCGTCTTTTTTATATGCAAGGTTATCCACAGTTGTGTAATCCTGCCCCGCCCCAACCTTTTCCAGGAATTCACCAAAACTCAACTCTGACTCACCAACGAAAAGTGCATCTATATCCTCGCTTTCACCCAGGGCAGCTGGGTATAACGTCGGGTGAACGCCGCCTGCGACAACGGTTATGTTTTTATCGATCTCCTTAACTAATTTGGCACATTTTTTGACGGGATGGAATTGGGAGGAAACTGAAGAAAATCCGACGACGCGGGGCTTAAAGGAACGGACAGCGTCAGTAAGCTTAGGGTATTCCTCTTCTGCACATATGTCAACCATCATTACATTGTGCCCTTTGCTTTTGGCATAGGCAGCTACACTGGATAAACCAAATGAATAGGGGACTTCATGAAATCCGTTTACATTAGTGATGCCTAATAGAATATTCATTTAAATCTAGAGTACTAGTGCTTCCGAAGGTAATTAAAAATATCATCTTGGGGTCGGGGCGAGGGGAATCCTTGCCTTTGCGGGAAACGATGCTGGGGGCCGCCTGAGATTATTGCAGCCCTGCGTATATCTTCCCTATCGCGGAAGCGGCGGAATCCCATGAGTTCCTCCTTGCGAATCCAAGGGCGTTCGCGCGCAACTTGCCCAGCTGCCCCGGGGGCATTGCGGCGGAATCGCTTATTAGGGCAAACAGCCCCGAAGGGTCCGCCGGAGCGAATGTGAGGCCTGCGCCGCTTTCCTTTGCCATTGCGGAGAGGGTGGGGATATCCGAAGCAAGGAAGGGCAGGCCGCATGCCATCGCCTCCAGGAGGACGAGGGGATTGCCCTCGCTCAGGGAGGGGAGGATGAAGAAATCGGCCTTCTGGTAAATTCTGGATATTCCGCCGTGGGGGATTGCGCCGAGGAATTTGACATTCTCCAGATGGCTTTCATCTGCAAAGGATTTCAGCCCTTTTTCCTCTTCGCCCTCTCCCGCAATCCAGAATTCCGCGGGGATGTTCTTTTCCTGGGAGATTTTTGCTGCCTTGAGCAGGGTGGGCAGGCCCTTTACCTTTGCGAGGCGGCCCACGAAAAGGAAAATGGTTTTGGGGTTCTTCTGCCCCTTTTCCGCAGGGCGGAACTTTTCGGTGTCAACTCCGCAGGGGATTGTGGAAATCCTTTCCGCTGGAATGCCGATTGAGGCGAGCGCCTTGCTGCCCGCGGAATCCACGCTTATGACGCGGGAATAGCCCAGCTTCGCGAGGAATGACTGCCCCCAATGCTTGACCGGGCCTATGAGTTCCCTGCCCCTGAAGCCATGCATCTGGAGGATGGGTTTGCCGCCCTTCAGGATGGAGGCGGACTTCGCGAGGAAGCCGGCTGCTGCGCCGTGCGCGTGGTAGATATGGAATTTCCCGGAAGTGGCGAGGAACCAGAGGGCTTTGAAGAAGAAGGACATGCGGCCTTTTCCTTTCCTGATGACCGTGGCCTTGCCTTCTTCCTTGGATGCGCCTTCGGGGAGGGAATATGCGGGCGTGAGGACAGTGATGTCATAATCTGCGGAAAGCCTTTTGGAAACCTCCTGCACGAAGATGCCTCCGCCTCCGGAATGCGGGGGGTAGTCCTCCACAACCATGCATATTTTCATGCGAAAACTGTTCTCATCTTATAATTTAAACCATACTCCATCAGGCAAGGCGCTCCAGTGCGGATGCAAGCCTGCCGCATGCGGACGGGAAGAGGATATAAGCGGCGATTGAAACCCACGCGAGGAGGGAGAGGGCGCTGAACAGCCCGTAATAGTTGTTGGGCACATACTCAAGAGTGAGTTCGTGCGGGCCTGCGCCCAAATCAAGCGGGACGGAAAGGAAGCC
>JAGVON010000082.1 GCA_020052735.1 archaeon
AAGGTGCACACAGACCTAGCCAAGAAGTTCATAGGAGCCATAGACGCCCGCACGGGAAGGCGCGTGGGAAAAGAATATGTATTAAAAGACTCTGATATCATAAAGATACTTTCTGGAAGGTGATTTTTTGGACAAGAATGTTCTATACCCTGCTATATCCGTAATAGTGGTCGTGCTTGTCGCAATAGGCATCTACATAGCGGCGAGCGGCTTGGGCGGCACCACCCCGCATGAGGGCGGGGAGGAGGGCGCCAACGTCCAGGAGCTCTTCTTCAGGGCCGTTGAGAGGCCCATAGGCGCGGGCGATTACATCTATTCATACAACGAGGTGCACAGCAACGGCTACCACGCTGACGTGACCACCTCAAGGAGCGGGGACGTGTCCTACTCAATGAGGCGCGACCCTGTGTCCGGGAGGGCCGGCTACTTCACGGGGAATGCGACGCTGGTGTGCATAGAATACCTGGGCGAGGAGAAGTGCGCGGACGTTAACAGCACCTCCCCGTTCGCGGGCTATGCGCTTTCGCTCCAGCAGCTCCTATATGAGGAGGAGGGCGCGATGGCCATGAGGGACCACTACGGCAAGCTCGTGGAATACGGGGGGATGGAGTTCTCCCCGGAAGTTGCGGAGAAGGAGGTGGGGGGCCACCCATGCACCGAGATAAACTATACCATAGATTATTCACAGCTGACTGTGGCGCAGCTGAACGAGATTGGGCTCACGGCTAACGACCCGCTCCTGCTGCGCGCAAGCGAGTACGAATTCACGGCGTGCATCAGCCCCGAGGGCGACATGCTCTACAGGCGGCTGCACTGGGTTGACCTCGGGCAGGAGGCGTGGATGGAATCCACTACATCGGAGGCGGTGTGGGGCAGGGGGCTGGAGATACAGGTGCCGGCAACCCTTGTGGCCACCGGGGAGCTGCATTCCTTCTACCAGAGGATTTCGCCGCTGGCGAGCGAGTACCTCACATGCCTTGCGGGGAACAACACGGAAAGGTGCATAGCCGAGGCGGCGGTGAGCTGGCACAACCCCGGGCTGTGCGCGGACACCGGCACCCAGAAGGACTTCTGCTACATAAACGCGGGATTGGAGGCCGGGGACCCGTCCGTATGCGGCTACGTGAGCGCGGGCATGGTTGATTCGTGCTACCTGGAGTTCGCGAACCGACTGCAGGACGCAAGCTATTGCGAGAGGATAACGGATGCGCCGCTGAAGCAGATGTGCGATGATTTGAACATAAGCGTGGCCGGCGAATGCGGCACGGACGCGGACTGCGTGAGGGCGGGATGCTCCTCGCAGCTGTGCGTGCCGGACGAGAATGCGGGCATCGTGACCACGTGCGAATACAAGCAGGAATACGCGTGCCTGGCGCAGACTAGCTGCGGGTGCGTGGAGGGAAGGTGCTCCTGGAGGCAGGCTCCGGACTACCTGAACTGCCTTAACGTTACGAGGGTGATGGAATGATAGTTGGGTCTAAGGTGACAAGGGTTGAAGCGACAAGGGGGAAGGACGGCCCTGGAAAGGGGCTCAGGGTAGAGATAAACCTCAAGGACGTCGGCGGGAAGGGCGAGGATGTTGAAGTGGCATACTCGTTCATAGCCGACTACCAGGAAGGGCTGGGAAAGATAACCATTGAGGGCGAGCTCCTGGACAGGGCGGACAAGAAGGTCGCGGAAGAGGCGAGGAGGCTCTGGAAGGAGAAGAAGGACCTGCCCGCGGACTACAAGCTGTCCCTGATAAACTCCGTGAACTACATAGCGAGCGCGGAAGGGGTGCTTGCGGCGAAGATGCTGCGGCTGGCCCCTCCGATTGCGCCACCGCGGATAGCTAAGAAAGCTTAGCGGCGCCTTTCAGGATTAGGTACATCGCATAGGGGAGGGGGGCATCCCTCTTCTCCCCATTTTGCATTTTTTCCATCGTTGAGCTGAGGAACTCCTGCGCCGGGATTTCCTGCAACGCCTCTATTTTCGCCGGTTCATTCCCGAACGCCATTGCATCCCTGTACGGCTCAAAATTGTCCAGGGATTTTAGCTCCTTTGCGATTAATCCCGTGGAGCCGTGGAGGGTGTTGGGCACCCGTATCAGGCGCTTGGTGTCTATTGTGACGCCCGTGTCCACGTCTATGCACTGCACGGGCATGCCCTTAGCCACCACATTCATCCTCTCCACTATGTCGGAGATGCTGGTCTTGCTCCAGAGCCCGGTGCGCATCCCCTCCCTCAGGAGCGCGGCCTCCTCGGGCTTTTTCAACCTCCTGTGGATCGATGCCGGATCCTCCTCCAGCACTTTCGCCGCCGTCCTGCAGAACCTCCCCCTGTACCCCCAGTCGGACTCCTTGGGGCCGTACCTCTTCCACTTGTCTTCATTCGGGTCTGAAAAAAACTTGGTGTAGTCCAGCCCCTTGCCAGAGATGTAGTCGCTGATTTCCCTCCTCGCGTCCCCCTCCAGCATCCGGTAGGCGGGGTCCTTGACGTGGATGTGGTAGCCCCGGTTCCCTGAGAAGACCGTCCGTATGTGCTCCTTCTTCACCCCGAAATCCAATAGAAGAAAATCCTCCACGAGCCGGATGGCGTCGTGCCTCACCTTCTCCTGCTCCTCCTTTGAGAGGAACAGGCCGCCATGGACGTCCAGGTCAAAAATCAAATCTCCGCCCATCCATCCCTTGTTCTCCATCGGGGTTGCCTTGGGGAATTTGTAGTATGCGACGGAATGGGAGATGTATACTGGAGTATCATGGATGAGGTAGTTCTGGAGGGCGGCGTCGCTCTCAAACGCCATGTGCCTCGCCTCTATCTTCCGGTCAAAGCCGCCTATGCCGAACTCCCTCTGCTCCACGCTGGGCACTTCCACTTTTGCGTGGCGGTAGTAACCCGAGAATTCTTTCAGGACGAACTGCCTTTCCCTTTCTTCCAAGGTTCCACCTTGCCCTTCCACCTTATTGGCGACCCTATCCTGCAGTCCGCGACGCATAATCCATAGCTGAGCATGGTCGCGCAGGACGGCATGGAATAACCCCTCTTTATGATGTGGTCCAGCTGGTATTTGGTCTTCCTATCCTCGTAATCCGGAAGATTTGAGAAAATCGCCTGCACTTTTTCCACCGGAACGTTCCTTGCCAATAAATAGATGGCGAGGACGAGCCGCGCCTGGTGGTTCAGGTTCTGGTGCGCCTTGGCCCCCTCCAGTAATTTTTCTATGCACGGCGGGTTGTCCCCCTCCTTGAAGCTCATCTTCAGGACGGTTTCCTTGGGCACCAAAACCATCAGCTTTTGGGAATAGTCCCGGATTATTTGCGGAGGATTTTGGAGGGGCTTGTACGATTCCATTTTTCCTTTCACCGCCTCCTCCATGAGGCGGATTACCTCGTGCCTTGTGACTTCCACGAATCCATTTTTTACATTCCTGAAGATGAGCCGGTAATCTATTGAGCGGGGGGAGAAGGATGCGTATTGATAGACGGGGAGGGCGAGCTTGCCCTCAAACTCCTGCGGGTTTATGCCCAGTTCATCGCCCAATTTCCTTAAATTTTCCTCCGAATCCTTTCCCATGAAAGAGGAGGCGCGCTTCGCCTCTGCGACGGCGAATTTGTTTATGAGGAAGCGGTTGCGGAGGTGGGCTAGCATCATCCTCGCCGCCGCGTATGAGCCCAGCTCCAGGAGTTCGTCGGAGGGATGGATATGGTATGGGGTGCCCCGCTCGTCCCCATGTTCGAGAGGAGCTTCCGCCTTTCCCTTCAATGCGGTTACCACCCTTTGCACCGCCCTCTCCATCATCTCATCGTTCAGTTCCAATGAAGAGCCCTCCACCTTCTGCTTTGCTTCGGAAGTGAAGGGGTATTTGGATGAAAAGGAGAACTCCATACGCACCTATTTTGCGCTGGAGGGAATAAAACGCTTTTGGGGGCATGTTTCCGCTAATCAGGCCGCGGCCCGTTCAGGGGCGGTCATGGAAACAGTGAGTTTTTTGCCGTGATCTGCCAGGATGTCATAAGGAAGCATTGCCGCGAACACTCCCCCGAATTTTTCCTTTCCGTCCCAGCTTTCCAAAGCCCTCAATTTTGCCCTTACCGCCTTGTCCTGCAAATCCGGAGGCAGCGCGGAAACGAATGAATTTATCCTGCCCAGGCACTCCCCCTGGGTGCTTCTGAGAAGCTCCGCTTTCGCAACCAGCTTATCATCGGATTTTCTTGGAAAAGGAGGTTTTCTCGGGTTGTCAATCGGCCTCAACGCCCTCTCTGAAGTCGCTGAAACACACGCACTAGATTCCATCTTCTCGCCTTGCATATAT
>JAGVON010000093.1 GCA_020052735.1 archaeon
AGAGCTTGGAGGAGAATGATGGGATGTTTGGGCAGGTGAGCTTGGACAAGTTCTTCTAGGTCGGTGAAGCCCCGCCCTTTAGGGCGGGGAGAGTTTCACCAGCTCGTGATTTTAAGAAAAATTTGAATCTCACTTCTTTACCGCTTGAACGCCAGCAATTCATACAAACCGTCTCCTCCAGCCTTCCCGAATTCCTTTCTAGGGAAGACCGGGATGGAATTGCAAGCGCGGCATACAACGCCCTGCACGAGGGCAAGCTTGACCTGTTCAGGTCATTCACCGCGCTTGCAGACATTTCAAGGGACCCGACACTTTCAGACCATGATAAAGCGGACATCGCAAGGGCGTGGGGAGAATATACTGTGGGAAACATCGCCGGTTTCCACTTTATGGTTGCTGCGGTTTCAGCATCCACTTCAGATGTTGCAAGGGCAGAAACAAGGGAATGGAAGCCCCAGGATCAGGCAGATTTCATCCCTTTCCTGCACTCCAGCGTCGATATGGACTATTTCAGAAGCGCTTCGTATGCTGAACAAGTTAGAACAGTAGACCAGGCGCTTGAGCGGTATCTGCGTGAGAGGAATATTGTGATGGACCCGGAATCGCGCCACAACTTTGCCGAGGCTATGGCAACGATAATGCACGGCGAATTTGAGGGGCAGGACAGGGATATAATAAACAGGGCACGCCATGCAGACACGGTAGGAGACCTTCGCAGGGAAGCCACGTACATCACAATAGGAGAGAGAAATGCAGCGACGGCTTTCTTTGAAGGCCAGGCGCCCTCATTTTCCTCAGCCTTGGACCAGCAGGCAGCCATGGTTGATACTTTCCTTGAAGCCCTGAGGAACTTCGGGCTGGAGTTGTCCGAGGAAGAAACAAAGCTGAAGGAAGAGCTGGAGGACTACAGGGAGGATATGGAGAAGCTTGCCTCCGAGCTGGAGGATGGGAGGACGAAGTTTGCGAGGGAGTTGAACGGGTTGGGGGACAAGAATGGGTTGAAATTCCTTGCGGATGCGCTTGAGGGGAGCGCGAATCCGGGAACTGCGGAATGGAATGAGTTCTGGACTAAGGAGAGGGTATTCGCGTTCAGGAATGCGCTGAGGGAGTGATAAGGATGGCAAGACCGAAAAAGAAGGCGAAGCCGGCTGCTCCGTTAAGGGTTGGGCAGTTCGGAATGATGCTTGACGCTTATTTTGGGAGCAGCATAAATGCGGGGCTCAGGAAAACGAAGGGGGAGAAGAAAATCGCCGGAACCATGGAGAGAGCAAGGGAACTCTCCGCGTCTGCAGAAGAGGTTCGGCTGGGTTTTGCTGAAAAGCTGAGGATTATGGGGGATGGCGAGGGGGCGGCTGCAGTTGAAGGCGGGATGGACAAAAAAGAATGGGGAAAGTTCTGGACAAGGGAACGGGTGGAAGCTTTCAGGAAGTCCCGGAGGAAGTGAAGATGGCTTTTCTTGAGCATGCCGCCTTGGTCCTGGGAGTGTTGGAAGAATGAGCGAGCCGGTTCCCATCCTGAAAGAGAAGCCAAAAGAGGAAAAGCAGGAAACCAGAGAGATGGATGAAAGAATAAGGGGATGCCTCGCGCTCTTCAAGGAAAAGAAGCCAAAAGTGAAAGGAAAGAAAGGGGATACGACAAAGGTATTTACCTCGAATGCAGCATTTCTGGCATCAATCACCCGTTCCAAGCTTAGGCAGCTGAACTTTCCTCCTAAAAAACTTGCAGGTTTTTTGAAGATGGAGATGATTCCTGCGAGCCAGGCAGGAGAAACCGCCAGAATAATAGAAATGCTTGAAAATGGGCTGGTTCCGGAAAAAAGTTATCTGGAAGGGGTGTTCAGGGCCAGCCCGGATCTCTACGATACAATCATCCGCGCATGCGAAAACTGCGAACGCGGCCTGCGCCCTGCGGGCGCCGCGCCAATGCGAAAGAAGAGTACCGACGTTCATGCCAATTTTGCGGAGCTTTACGCGAGACTGAGGAAAGAGGGAAGGTTCAGCAACGAAAGCTTCATGTGGAACCTGATGGAGCAGCGGGTTCAGATTTTCAGCGCACGCTATGCGCTGGAGCTTCTGAAGGGCTTGAAAGGGGAGGGGAAGAACCCATCCACCCTCCTGGCAAAAAACAAAGAACTCAGGATTGCCTTCTCAAAGGCATTCAGCAAAACCCTTGGGAAGGCGGGGCTGAAAGAGGTGGAGCTTAGGGAGCCATCAATTCTTTTTGATATGCAAGATGACAAGCCCGTTGAGGACTGCCTTGCGGAGAAATGTATCTTGGCTGCGAAAGAGGGAAGGTTTGATGGCATGCGTTTCTATTTCGCCCTGCTTGAAGAGAGGGTGCCCATGAGGGACATGGAACACGCACAGGCATTTTTGGAAATGCTGGAAAAAAACAGCAGAACGAAGGAGGGGATTGTGGGCGTCCAGTTCAACGCCAAATCCCCGGAGCTTATCGCCGCGGTGTTCCGTGCGCTCTCCAAAACCGTAAAAGGAAAGGAAGAAACAATAGAGTAAGTCCTTAACTAAGGCCTTATCCACTCCCATCCCAGGAGCTGCGTCCCATCACCGGACGGCACTTGGTTGAACGTGAATGTTCCCCCATCCACAGTCCAAACCTCCCCGAAGCCGACGATCCTTGCCATAATTGGGACATAGACATAGCATAACCATGTATGCCTTGTAACGTCGTCTATGCCAAACGCAACATAACCACGGTCATGCGTCCACACTTCCGCGACTCCCGTGTCATAAGCAGATAACCCTCTGGGACTACCGCTGGGCGGTCTTATGGTCATTGATATCTGGGATGGAGATACGAAAACATCAACTTGGGCAATATATTCTGCAACCCCCCCATCCAGCCGGTCATCGCCTCCGGTCCATAAATATTCGCACGGCACAACCGTAATCGCCGTATTGAAATCCGCAGAAGTCAAATCAACAATCAGTTCCGTCCCATTCAGTGCATTGGTCGCAGTTCCACGGGCGCATGCAAGGCCCGCAGCATCCAACGGAGGCGTCAGCACCACATCCTTCCTAATCATCCTTCTTGTGGTTGAAGTCCCCTCGCAATCGGCACCCACCCACGAGGTTTCCTCAAATGTGGGCGTGGCCGTCTGCGTACTTCCGCAAAGCAGCTCAGGCCCGCTGACCGGGGTGCCTGCCACAGTAGTAATAGTTTCCGTGCAATCATACGTATCCGTTGCTTCCGCATCCCCGTCCACAAACTCAACGGAATCCTCATCCGCATCGATAACATCTGTCGCATCCGCCTCTTCGCCATCGCTGGATTCAACTTCGGGAACATCTTCCACATCCGAAGTATCTACAACATCTGCTTCAGGAGTGTCAAGCACGTCCTCAACATCAGGAACATCTGTGGTCTCTTCAACGCCACCATCCTCTTCTGGAGCAATATCTTCGGTTGTTCCCTCATCAGGCGTTTCCACATCTTCAGGTAAAACATCTTCAACCGCCCCATCAACATCAGGGGCTGCCTCTTCCTGTTCCACATCCGTAGCCACATCT
>JAGVON010000017.1 GCA_020052735.1 archaeon
AAATAGAGGGCCACGACCGAGATTCGAACTCGGGCTAAGGGCTCCACAGGCCCGGTTGGCATATATCGGATAGCTAGTTTTTTAAACTATCCGATACTATACCTAGATATGCCAATCCAAAAAAACATAATGAAAAGAATAGAAGAAAAAAAGGCCCTGCTCGACTCACTAAGGCCGTTCCCCAAATCACTAATTCCAAAGATAAGGGAATATTTCGACGTAGAGCTCACCTATAACTCCAATTCTATAGAGGGCAATACCCTGAACCTCCAGGAGACGCGGGCTGTTATGGAAGACGGGGTGACAATAGGCGGCAAGACCCTTCGCGAGCACCTTGAGGTGACCAACCACAAGAAGGCCATAGATTTCATCTTTTCCATACTTTCGAAAAAAAGGGTGGAAGAAAAGGACATCCTGGATCTCCATGCAATAATACTGGACCGCATAGACCCCCAGAACGCCGGTTTCTACCGCCATTCCCAAGTTTACCTGAGGGGCTCCCGCTACATCCCTCCGCCAGCAAGGGAAGTGCCGGTCCTCATGAAGGATTTCGTAAAAAGCCTTGGTGACGGGGGAGATACGGTGGAAGCCGCTGCGATGGCCCACTTCCGGCTCGTGCACATACACCCCTTCATAGATGGAAATGGCAGGGCGGCCCGGCTCCTCATGAACCTTATGCTGCTCAAAAAAGGATACCCGATAACGGTAATCCTCCGCGCAGAGAGGAAGAAATACATAAATTGCCTTGAGCTTGCCCACAAGGGCGATACCGGCCCGTTCCTTGATTTCGTGGCGAAATCTGTCGAGCGCTCGCTTGACATTTACCTAAGCATGCTGGACCCGTCCTTTTCAGACAAGTACATCTCTCTGGGCGAGGCGTCCAAGCGCTGCGGCCACAGCCAGGAATACTTGAGCCTTCTCGCAAGAAAAGGAAGGCTTGGGGCGATAAAATTCGGGAGAAATTGGGTAATCACCAAGAAGGCGCTTGAAGATTACACAAAATCAGTGAAAAAAGGTTAGTATCGGATAAATGAAATTTCTATCTATCCGATATATCGCGGAAAAGGCCACGACCGAGATTCGAACTCGGGCTAAGGGCTCCACAGGCCCCCGTGCTGCCGCTACACCATCGTGGCCGAATGAAGACAGAACAATGGTTCTGCCTGCCTTCGCAATAGTAAAAGCCGCAAAACCCTTTTTATTCCTTCCCCGGGCGCGGTTTTTCCCTGCGCCCATACCCCAGTCCCACTTTGCCGGTTGTACCCACGTTTTCTAGGGATTATTGTGGGGATAACTGTTATCCCCACATTATTTAAAACTTTTTGTGGGTATAAACCATGGCGGTCTGATGCCGATAAAGAAGAGAATGGTCAAGGGCAGGGCGTACTTCTACCTGGAAAGTAATCTCCGCATCGGTGAGAAGGCCTGGAAGACCTTCTCCGTTTACATCGGCGCAAAAAAACCAACAAAGGCGGAAATGGCGAAGCTAGAGAAGAGGCTCACGCGAGCCATCGCTGATTATATCCGGAACCAGGTCCTGAAGCCGAAAACGCAGTTCATAGATGAAAAAACTGCCATGAAGCTGGAAAAGATACGGGCATCCCACAAAAGGATGCTCGCCGCCATGGGCAAGAGCGGCAGGGAAAGCTACCTGAAAAGGCAGAGGGAATCATTCATTACGAATACGAATGCAATAGAGGGAAGCCAGCTTACCTTTGAGCAGACAAGAAAGATACTTGAGCTGAGGCACAATTACGAGGCCCGGGACAGGGAAGAGCTTGAAGTCATAAACATGGAGCAATGCCTCCTGCTCTACGACCAGCTTTTAGGGCAAAAGGCGGCATTGGACGAAAAAACCATCCTGAGGATGCACATGCTGCTTCTCAAGTCAATACCGGATTATGAGGGCTATGCGGGGGTCTGGCGGCCCGTGAATGTTTACATACGCGGCTCCGGGTACGAATTCCCGGATTGGAAAGGCATTCCCCGGCTCGTCTCGGAACTCCTGGATTGGTATGGAAAAAACAAGGATAGCGTGCATCCCGTTGAATTGGCGGCGATTTTCCATGCCCGCTTCGTCACAATCCATCCATTCGCGGACGGCAACGGCCGGATGGCGAGGTTGCTCATGAACTACGTCCTCCAGCTGAACGGTTTCCCATTCACGGATATACCCTTATCCAGAAGGGACGAGTATTTCAAGGCGCAGGAGGAGGGCCATTTCAGAAAGTACAAGCCGTTCGTGTCGTTTCTGGTTGATGAGATGAGGAAAGAATTCACGGAACTCAAAAAGAAGGCGAAGTCCAGGTGACCATGTTTTTCAGTTTTGTAGTCACCCAAGTTTTTTCTGCAAAACCTTCTGCAGTTTCGTCCCGTCCCCATGCACGAAATCCACCCTTTTCGGATTCACCGCATCCATATACTCCACTATGTCATAGAAGTCCGCGTGGTCGCTCAACGGAAAAGCCGCATCAACATTGTGCCTCATGCTCATCACCCATCCCGTAGCCACGGCACAAAGCGCCCTCCGCCCAAAAGCATTAGACAATTTATTTGCAAAACCCCTATTGGATAATTTAGGGGGCACAATCGCCACAAACCCGCCGCGCATTATTTCTTCCGCTTCGGGCGTCCCGACCACCGCCCTTTCCAATCCAACCCCATACTTCGCATAAACCTCGCTGAACCTCTCGCTCTCCGGCATCACTATCGGAACAACTGAGCAATACGAATTCAACACCCGTATAATCTCCTGCGCCTTCCCCAGATTATACGCACCTATTAGCATTATGCTCCCGGAATTCTCCTTCGCCCATTTCCCAATCTGCCCATAAACCTCAAACGGATCCGGCAATTTAAAGCGCGGGTCCCCATATGTGCATTCCACCACGAGCCGGTCCGCGTTCTTCGCCTTCGCCCCCTTCCCAAAAATCCCGTCCTTCACCCTAAAGTCCCCGGTATACAATACACTTTCCCCATCCAGTTCCGCATACATCTGCCTAGAGCCAAGAATATGCCCCGCATCCAGTAGCTCAATCCATTTCTCCGAATGCTTCTCAACGCCAAAACCCGCAAGTGCGAGCGTCTCCTCGCTCGCAATAATCCTGTCCTTCTTCCTAAAACCAGAGATATGGTCCCCGTGCGCATGCGAAAGGAAGGAAACGTCCCCGTCGCTGCAATCCAGCCCGACGCTCTTCCCGCCTACGGAGACCTCCATGCCGGGATTTTGCAGATAAGGTATTTATCCATATCTTTTCCCCACCGCCTCCCAGTCCACGGCTTTGAAGAACGCATTTATGTAGTCCGGCTTCTTCCCGTACTCCAGCATGAACGCATGCTCAAACACATCCATCACGAGCAAAGGAACGCATCCGGAAAGATGCCCCACATCATGCTCGTTAATCCAGGCGTTGAACAGCTTCCTCCCCACCTTATCATAATAGAGCATTACCCACCCAATCCCCCGCATCCCTCCAACCACGCGGAAGTCCTTCTCCCAGTTTTCGTAGGAACCGAAGTCCTCAATTATCTTCTTATGCAAAGGAGAGCCCTCCTTCATCTTGCTCCCGCCCTTCTTCATATTCCCGAAATACAATTCATGCAATCTCATCCCGTTGAACTCCCACCCGAACCTCCTTTTCAGTTCCGCATACTCCGGAGCCCCGGCCTTCCCTTCCTTCCCCATCGCAGCCAGGGTATCAATCAATTTATTCGCATTAGCCACATACCCCCCATACAATCCGAAGTGGTTCTTCAGCAGCGCATCGCTGAACCCCTCCATTCCCAAAATCGCGTCAAAGTTCTTCTGTTCGTATGCCATATCCCACACCCTTCCCCTGCTCTCCCTTTGCGTATTTATTAGTTTTACGCCTTGGGTTTTATCGTTTCCTCCCCTGGCCTCCAGTTCGCCGGGCAAAGCTGCCCGTGGTTCTCCCTCACGAACTTGGATGCCTGCAATTTTCTTAATATTTCCGCAGCGCTCCTGCCTATACTATTATGATGCATCTCAAGCGCCTTCACCTCGCCGTCCGGGTCTATGATGAACGTGGCCCTCCTGCTCAACCCTTCATCCTCCAGGTAAGTCCCGAACGCCTTGCTCATCCTTCCGCCCGGGTCCGCCGCCATGGGGAACTCTATCCTTTTTATCACAGGCGAGTTGTCATGCCACGCCTGGTGCACGTAAGCCGTATCCGTGCTCACGCTCACCACTTCAGCCCCGGCTTCCTGGAATTTCGCATAATGGTTCGCCGCATCCTGCAGTTCAGTGGGGCAAACAAAAGTGAAATCCGCCGGGTAAAATAGCAATACAAGCCACTTTCCCTTGAAGTCCGAAAGGTGCATCCGCCTTATCTGCCCACCGTGGAACGCATCAAATTCCATCTCCGGTATCTTCCCGTCAATCCCTATCATCTTCATCACCGTTCATGGGTTTAAGCAGTTCGTTTTTTAAACTGTTTGGTACGAAATACGAACCATGGACGGAAGGGACGAGACAATTCTCAACGCCCTGATAGAGGATTCGCGGATTTCCTACGTGGAATTGGCGAAGAAACTCCGTATCACGGAGGCAGCGGTGAGGAAGAGGGTGAAGAACCTGGAGAAATCGGGGATTATCCAGCATTTCACCATAAAAGTAGACCCTTCCGTCCTAGGCTATAATTCCGTGGCAATAATCGGCATAGACACGGAACCCGGTTTTCTCCCCGAAATCTATGAGGATCTCCGGAGGATTGGGAATGTAAGATATGTATCCCTCTCATCCGGAGACCACATGCTCATGTTTGAGGCCTGGTGCAAGGACCAAAAGGAACTGTGCAAGCTCATCTCCCACACAAAGAAGATGCGGGGCGTGACAAAGGTCTGCCCCGCAATCCTGCTCAATAACCAATAGGCCTGGCGGTGCAGTTATCCTTTAAAACCTCATCCCCGTTACCCCACCGGTGATTTGTTGGCCAGGGACGAGGAAAAGATCCTTTCTGTGAAGTTCAACAAGGGCGCCCTCCAGAAAAAAGTAGTCATGAAGGGGAAGGCGGTGGAGAGGCAGGCAGGCAAGGCGGTGCATAGCTTAGAAGAGCGGCTCTCCAAAATAAACCTTGAATCGCTGGAAGAGGACATGAAGAAGAGGCCCATGCTCTACCTCGCGGTCGCATTCACCGCGGGGATCGCAATCGGCGCCATGATGGGCGCAAGGAGGAGGGATTGAAATGCTGGAAATGTTCAAGGACATACTTTTCAACGTGGTGCAGGCGTCCATAAACGACATCGTGGACCAGACCTCGGACAGGATAAACGAGAAGGTGGACCTGATTGTCGCGAAGATGGCTGCGATGATGAGGGAAGTGGTCCCCGCGCTCGTGTTCAGCTCCCTGTTCTACGGGGTGGGCATGATACTGTTCGTGGTGGGGCTCGGCGCCTTCCTTGACACGCTCGTGGGTGTGCAGGGCACCGGCGCCATGATTGGCGGCGTTGTGCTGGTCTTCCTCGGGCTCTTCTACAAGATGCAGTTTGAGAAGGCACTCGCAAAGGTGAGCCCGCCGAAATAGCGGCGCAACAAAAGATTTATATGCTGTGCATTTGAGGCATCATGAGGTGCTACAATATGGCTAAGGCAAAAATAAGCGCAAAGGCGAAAGCGGCGGCGAAAAAGGCGCAGGCTGCGGCGAAGAAGGCATTGACCCTGGTACGGACAAAGTTCCGCAACGCGGAGAAGGAGATAGACAGGCACATAAAGAATAACCCTGAGAAGGCGGTGCTCCTTGCGGCCGGAATCGGCGCAGCAATAGGCGCAGTCACCACGTACGCCCTCACCCGCAAGAAGCAGTGAGGCGGCGCGCGGCTCATGCTACGGGGGCGCATCCCCCCTCTTTTTTCTAAATCGCACCGTTCACCCAGAACTCCACTGCCAGCGATAGCAGGTAGAAAAGCAGGAGGAGCAGCCCCTCCTTCCTTGTCAGCACCTTCCCGGACTTGATGAACATGACCGCCAGCACGCCTGCGAAGAACATCATCACCCCGGTTACGCGCACTATGTTCGGGTTGAAGTCAAACGGGCTTATCAGGGCGAGCACACCGACCAGCATCGTCGCGTCTATTATGACCGTCCCTAGTACGTCCCCCAGGGCGAGCGAGTCATGCCCCGCCCTCACCGCCTTCAGCGAGAAAATCATCTCGGGCATGCAGCTCCCTATGGAGACCATTGTCAGCGCGACCAGGAACGGCGGTATCTGTACGCTGTTTGCAAAATCCACCCCGAACCTGACCGTGAAGTATGCACCAGCCACAAGGAAGGCCAGGCTCAGCACAAGGAGCAGGAAGTTCCCCGCCCACTCGTGGCTCTTCGCGTTGTTGTACCTCTTCCTGAAAAGGTGGCTCTGCATGGCAAGCGTCCCGAGGAACGCAACCCCGCTGAGGACAAGCACCAGCCCGTCCTCCCTGGAGAGGTGGCCGTCAAACCCCAATATTATCGGCACCAGCAGCAGCACCAGGTAGAAGAGGTCGTTCCTCAATATCTGGCTCTTCACCTTCACCCCGTTCGCGGAGAACAGCGCAACTATCCCGAAGACGAGGGCGAGGTCCGCCACGTTGGAGCCGAGCAGCGCCCCAAGCCCGAACTCCGGCACCCCGTTTATCGCCGAGATTATTGAGACGGTCGCCTCCGGGGAGCAGGAGATGAACGAAACCACGAAGAAGCTCACCACGAACTCGGAAATCCTGAACGCCCTCGCTATCCTTGAAGAGTACCTCACCGCGTACTCCGCGCCCTTCACAAGCACGAGCAGGGAAGCCAGGAACAAAGCAAACTCAACGACCGCCATGCACACTCCTCGTTGCCCAAGTTTTCAGCTTCTCTTATTTAACCTTGCTGCCGGCCCTGCAGGGAGCCCCTCACCAAACCCCGGGGACCAGGCGGTACCTCGTCTTCCGGCAGTATTCCCTGTACCCCTCCAGCTCGCGCATCAGGACCTCCTCCTCGTTCAGTATGCGGTAGATGAGCATGGGGATTATGGGAAGGAAGAATATCAACGCATAATACGAGCCGAGCGCGAATGGGATTGCCATGTACATGATGGCCACCCCCACATACATGGGATGGCGCACCATTGAATAAGGCCCCGTGGCTATCACCTTCTGCCCCTCCACAACCTCCACCACCCGCGAGGCATAGCTGTTTTCCCTGAACGCGAGGAAGCATATCGCGTACCCCAGCAGCATGGCCAAATCCGCAATCAAGCTTATCTCCGCAGGCATATCTGACCACCCGAAGCGGTGGTCCAGCCCCGGGACCAGGAAGCCGGTTATGAAGACAAAATACCCCACCTTTATTATGGACCTCTGCGCCGCCTCCTTCTCCTTGGTCTTCATTCTCCGTTCCAAAAACTCGGGGTCGTTCTTCAGGAAATACAGCCCCACGAAGGCCACCGGGACAAACAGCACCGCCAGGAACACCCACGCCTGCCAATAATCCAGCGTGCCCGCGGGAATGAAAAGCATCGCAGCCATTATGATTACGGCCGCCGCGAAAACCAGGATTGTTTTCTCCTTTAGGCCCATCATGGATGCTGTTCCGGAATCCACCTTTTATCCCTTATGCAGGCGGAATTACTTCCTCCTGAATATGAACATCGGGTTTGTGTCGGACAGCACCCCCTCCAACGGCAAAAGCCCCATGTGCAGGCGCAATGTTTCCTGGATGGCCTCCGTAATCAGCCTGGCCTGCGCATCATCCGGCAATCCCGATTCCTTGAACATGCCGAGGTGTGCGGGGACCGCCCTCAGGTTATACGCCAGCAGCATCTCCGGGGACAGCTTGGGCAGCGGAACCTCCAGATATCCCACGGCCTTGAAGCCATTGGATTCAAAGAGCGCTATCGTCTCGTGGGGATTCTTCTTCTCCTTCGGCGCAGGCGCGTGCACAGCCTTCCCGGTCTCCTTCTCTATCAATCCGGAGAGGATGTCCAGGTAATGCATCGTGAACGGATGGTATAGGTAGCTTGACGTCTCCACCCTATGCTTGACCGGCACGTAAAAAGACATTGAGGACGAGAATCCTATGCAGCCGCCCGGCCTGACCATTTCCGCAAACCTCCCGGCCGCATCTTCCTGCGGCTCCAGCCAGTGGAGGATGTGCGAGCCGACAACCGCATCCGCCGGCTCCCCCTTGAACTTCATAAGGTCTGCTTCCACCAGCCCGACCCTTTTCGCAAAAGGGGATGCCTCCCGCACGAATCCCATGAGGAACACCGCCAGCTTGGTGTCCCCAAGCCGGATGTCCGCGCCCCCCATCAGCTCCCCGACCAACCCTTCCGATGGCTCCAGCCCGAACTTCACCCTCGCATACCTGAGCATATCCTTGCTGCTGTCCACCCCGACAACATGCGCTTTCGGGAACGCCTTGAGCGCCTGCAGCGTGGAATTGCCTGTCCCGCAGCCGGCGTCATAAACCAGCTTTGCGGCCCGCCTCTCAGCCAGGGGCGCCATCGCCCTGATGAGCTTTCCTGAGCTGAACCTGTACAGCCCCGCATGCGCCTCAAAGTTGTCAAATGGCCTATATTGGCTTGCATTGGTGAATGGATTTGCCATGTTGCTCACTCATCTATTTTATGCAACATAACCTTAATAAACGCCGCCATCCCCCAGAAATAGAAATGCAGGGGACGAGATTCGAACTCGCGTAGGCACTAAGCCACTAGACCCTCAATCTAGCGCGTTTGGCCGCTCCGCCACCCCTGCTCTCCTTTTTGTCATCGTGAAGCTCGCCCAAGCTCGCTTCACTCTGCCTTTGGGTTGCCTCGCTCGAACCCCAGTTCTCGCTCGGCGCAAAAAGGAGCCCAAAAACCTCAAGCTCCACGACGCGCCGGAAACCCAAAAACCCACAACCGCGTAAGTAACGTGGTCGTAATCCTATTCTACGTTGAAAACTGTTTATAAACTTGCTTCTTGTCCATGAACTCGCGCAAAAGAGACGTGGCATAGCTTCCCGAAGGCAAGGAGAACCTGAACTTATTCTCAACAAATGAGAAGCCCACATAAGGCGCAAGCAGAGTCCTATACGCCCCTTTGGAACTGACCTCAGGAACTGGTTTTATCTTGAAATCGCGGGGAGAAATCCCGTGCCTGTCCAATATTTCCAGCTCACGCGCATTCGGCTTGGTTTCATATCCTATAATTCTCCCGCAAAGCCACGCATCCCCCCTTTCCTCTAAAACCGGAAACCCGCCCTTCGCAGCGCAGAAATACTCCCCCTCTTCCGGCGCCATCTCCCCCTCCTTCACGCGCTCGGAAACCATCTCGTTGAACAGATAGGACTGGAACGCATGCACGAACATAAGGAGGGTGGGCCGCGGCAGTTGCCTGAACGCCCCTATGAAATCATTTGCGGATTTCGCCAGCCAGGAGAGCATCGCCCTCTCCGGCCTCAAATGCTTCGGGAATTCCACAAGCGCCCGCGCAAAATCCATGTGGTCCGCGAGCGCCCTCCTCGCCTCCACGCTCTGCGTATTCAGTTCGCCGTCCGTGGCGCAGAGGAATTCCATCGCCGCCTCCTCAAACTGCCTCGC
>JAGVON010000095.1 GCA_020052735.1 archaeon
CACTAACCGGGTTCGCATACGGCGTCCCTTCCTCGGGAGGGCTACGCAAAAAGGGTAATCATATGACGGACATACACAAGCCCAGACGGGGTTCTCTAGCGTTCAGGCCCAGGAAGAGGGCGTACAGCCAGATGCCATCAATCAACGCATGGCCTGAATCAAAAGACGTGAGGCTCCTCGGCGCAGCCGGCTATAAGGTCGGCATGTCGCAGATATGCCACATTGATGATGGCGAGGACGTGACCAAGGGGCAGGAGGTGACCTCCGCCGTGACCGTGGTTGAAATCCCGCCTATGTTCGTATACGGGTTCCGCGGCTACAAGCACACCCACAACGTAACGGACGTGCTCGTTTCCGACGAGGCGGTCCTGAAAAAACTTGGCATGAAGAAGGTGGCCAAGAAAGAGCTCACCCCCGAGGCGGTAGACGAAATATCATTGCTCGTTTTCATACAGCCGGACAAGACCGGCATCGGCAAGAAGCACCCGGAGAGGATGGAAATCCGCGTGGGCGGCGGCGACGTTAAGGCGCGCATGGACTTCTGCAGGGGGCTCATGGGGAAGGAGCTCTCCCCGAAGGAAATCTTCAAGCCCGGCGAATACATTGACGTGGTCGCAATCACCAAAGGAAAGGGATTCCAGGGCCCGGTGAAAAGGTTCGGCATCGCGAAGCAGAGGCCGAAGGCAACGGGAAAAGTAAGGCACGCCGGAACTTTGGGCCAATGGCACCCCGGCTACATCCTCTACACTGTCCCGCGCGCGGGGCAGATGGGCTACCACAAGCGCACCGAATTGAACAAGCGCATCCTCAAAATCGGAGAAAACGTGGATGAAGTCAATCCGGACGGCGGCTTCCCGCACTACGGCTTCGTCAAGAACCATTATATACTAATAAAGGGGTCCGTCCCCGGCCCGATCAAGAGGCTCATCCGCCTCAGGCTGGGAATGAGGGGGAGCGCCGGCGCGGAGCCGAAGATTACGCAACTCCTGTAGGTGTGGAAGATGAAGGCAAAGGTATACTCACTTGAAGGCGCGGCTTCCGGAAGCGTGGAGCTCCCGGCAGCATTCTCCGACACGGTCCGCGAGGAGATAATCCGCAGGGCGGTCCTGAGCGACGAAACCAAGCTCTACCAGCCCCAGGGGAACTTTTACAGGGCGGGCCTCCAGACCTCCGCGCAGTACAGGGGGAGGAAGGACGACTACGGCTCATTGAAGAACAAGGGGCAGGCGATGCTTCCGAGGGAGACACGCCCCAAGGGCGGCCATGGGAAGGTCCGCAGGATTCCTTCGTCCGTCGGAGGCCACAGGGCCCACCCGCCGAAGACCACGAAAATCCTGATTGAAAAAGTGAACAAGAAAGAGTACAAGAAGGCGGTGAGGAGCGCAATCGCCGCGACCGCGGTCGCGTCGCTCGTTAAGGCGAGGGGCCACAAATTCTCCTGCGACCTTCCGCTCGTGTTTGAAGACAAGCTTGAATCGCTCTCACGCACCAAGGACGTGCTCGCAGCCCTGCAGAAGATGGCGGGCGACGACCTCTCCCGCGCAAAGGACGGCAGGAAGGCAAGGAGCGGAGTGCGCTCAAGGAAGGCGGGCACCCGCACAGCCAAATCCATCCTCCTCGTTGTGGGTGGAGGCAACATACTCAAATCGGCGAGGAACCTCGCCGGCGTTGACGTCGTCAAGGCGGAGGACCTGAAGGCAAAGGACCTTGCGCCAGGGACGCACGCGGGCAGGTTTACGCTCTACACGCAGAGCGCGCTGAAAAAGATACAGGAGGTTTTCTGATGGTGCTCATATCCCCGGTCAAGACGGAAAAGGCGATAGGAAGGATAGAATTTGAGAACACGATAACCTTCCTCGTGGAGCTGGGTTCCACAAAGCCCATAGTGAAGGCGGAAGTTGAGAAGCTCTTCGGGGTGAAGGTCGCTACCGTGCGCATGATGACCCTGCCCACCGGCGGGAAGCGCGCGATTGTGAAGCTAGCCAAGGGCTACAAGGCCGAGGACATCTCCTCAAAGCTAAAGATGGTGTAGTTATGGGAAAAATGCTCAAGCAGCAGAAAAGGGGGAAGGGCTCCCCGAGGTACCTCACTCCGAAGATGAGGTACAAGGTCACGCTCCAGTACCGCAACTACGACGACGTGGAGAAGGCGGGGGTGCTGAAGGCCCAGGTCCTTGATTTCGTGGACGACCCCGCGAGGGGCGCATTGCTCCTCAAGGTGAAGTACGACAACGGCGAGGAAAACCACCTTCTCGCCCCCGAGGGCGTGTGCATCGGCGACACTCTGGAACAGGGCGCCCAGGCGTCCGTTTCCACGGGCAACGTCCTTCCGCTTTACCGGATGCCGGACGGCGCGTTCATCTGCAACTTGGAACTCACACCGGGCGACGGCGGCAAGCTCGTCCGCGCACCCGGCTCATACGCAGTCCTGGTCTCCAAGGAGGGGCCCAAGGCCTACGTAAAGCTGCCGAGCAAAAAAGTCATAACGCTCTCTTCGGACAACCGCGCCCAGGTCGGCGTGGTATGCGGAGGGGGGCGCAAGGAGAGGCCCATGCTCAAGGCAGGGGTGCAATACTACAAGATGAAGGCGCAGAACCGCCTGTGGCCGGTGCCCAGGGGTGTGCACCAGTCCGTTTACAACCACCCGCACGGAGGGAAGCAGCACCACGAAGGCAAGCCCACCACCGTGTCCAGGGGAGCGCCTCCGGGAAGCAAGGTCGGCCACATAGCCGCCAGGAGCACCGGAAGGAAGAAGTCCAAGAAGGCTTCAAAAGAAAGTGGTGAATAATCATGGCACGCAAGGAAGTATACAGGGGACTTGACGATGGGCAGATGAAGGGCATGTCCGTGGAGGAATTCCTCCCGCTCCTCACCTCCAGGGAAAGGAGGACAGTCAAGAGGATGAACCAGCACCCCGCCTACAAGAAGCTTGTGGACAAGGTGCGGAAGCTCCAGAAGGAAGGGAAGGCGGACAAGGTCATAAAGACCCAGGTGAGGGACGCTGTCATCCTCCCCGAATGGCTCGGGCTGCGCTTCGGCATACACAACGGCAAAGAGTACAAGCCGGTCCAGATAACGCTGAACGCCATCGGCAAGCGCCTGGGCGAGCTTTCGCACTCCACCTACCGTGTGCTGCATTCCGGCCCCGGTGTCGGAGCGACGAGGGGAAGCAAGTTCGTGCCGCTCAAATGAGGTAATGAAATGTATTCCTGCATCATAGAAAAGGGAAAGGAAGGGGACTTCGCCAGCTCCAGGGTGGAGGGCGTAGACGCCTCGGTGAAGGACCTAGTTGAGGTCTGCGGCAACATCCGCTACAAGCCCGTGGGCGACGCGCTCGCGCTGCTTGAGGCGGCCGCGATTGGCGCCATGCCAATCCTTTACAGGGGGAACAACAGGCACCTCGGGCACAGGCGCGAGCTCGGCGGCAGGAAGGGAAGGTACCCGAAGAAGTCCGTGAAGATAGTCCTCAAGGCGCTGAAGAGCGCAATCGCGAACGCCCAGAGCAAGGGGCTGAGCGAGGAGCTCATAGTGATGCACGCATGCGCGAACAAGAAGGCGGAATTCGGGCGGCTCTCCTCCAAGGGAAGGCGCAACTACTCCGGCCTCATAACCGCGCGCATTGAGATAGTGCTCAAAGAGAAGGAGGGCGCGAAGAGGCCCGAAAAGAAAATCAAGGCGGAGAAGCCCGCCGAGGCGAAGCCCGAAGCAAAAGGCGAGGGCAAGCCGGAAGCCAAGCCGCTGACCGCGGAAAAGAAGGCGGAGCAGAAGCTTGACTCCCAGGCGGTGAAAGCCGAAGTGAAGGCGGACGGCAGGAAGCTGGAATCCGCCCGCGAGAGCAAGGTGGAGCACCACCACGAGGCGAAGGCGCCGCTCCCGGGCAGGAAACCTGTGCAGAAAGAGAAGTGATGTGATGGCAATAGAAAAAAAGTTCATAGACGCCCCGATAGAGAAGTACAGGATAATGACGTTCCTGGAAAAGGAGCTGGACAAGGCGGGAGTCGCCAACATAGACATCCAGCGCACGCCCGTGGTCACGAGGATTTCCATTGAGGTCCTCAACCCCGGCAGGGTGATCGGGAAGAAGGGGAAGACAATCAACACGCTCACCGAGACGCTCAGGACGAAGTTCAAGATAGAGAACCCGCAGATAAGCGTCGTGGAGTCAAGGAACCCCGCGCTTGAGCCCAGCCTCGTCGCCAAGAAGGCGTGCAAGTACATAGAGATGGGCAAAAAAGTGAGGGCGGTCCTGCACTTCCTCATAAAGGACATCATACGCAACGGCGCAATCGGCGCCGAAATAGTCGCCTCGGGCAAAATCGGGGCGAAGGGCGCGAGGGCGAAGTCCCTCCGGGTGGCGGTCGGCTACATCCCCAAGGCAGGGGAGCCGGCGAGGCTCGTGCGCGAGGCGCACGTGGCGGCGAACACCAAATCCGGCATCATCGGCGTGCTCGTGCGCATAGCCCCTCCGGGAACGGTTTTCCCCGGCAGGGAAGCCCCTGTGGAGGTAGTCCTCCCGAAGGTGCTCGCGAAAAAAGATGGTGGTAACTGATGGCGGTCGCAAAGATAAAGGACCTGAGGGCGCTGCCGCGCGACGAGCTCCATAAGAGGCTCGGGGCGTACAGGCGCGAGATGCTTGAGCTGGGCGACAACCCCAAGAAGGGCATGAACCTCAAAAAAGCAATAGCGCGCATACTCACGCTCCTCAACGAGATGGAGAAGGCTCCGGCAAAGGCGGCACACGGCAGCCCGGAACCAGGCAGCCGGCGCAGGAAACAGAAAAAGGTGAAATGATTGGCTGAGATATGCAAGAAATGCGGAATGATCATGGACCTTTGCGTTTGCGAGATCCTTGACAAGGAAGAGGCCACGAAGATACGGGTCTATTCCATAAAGAAGAAGTTCAAGAAGTACGTGACGGTCGTGGAAGGCATCGACAAGAAGAATCTGGACGACGCCGCCAAGGACCTGAAGCACGCGCTCGCATGCGGGGGTACCGCGAAGGACGGGCAAATCGTGCTCCAGGGCGACCACAAGAAGAAGATGAAGGCGATCCTCGTGAAGATGGGGTACTCCGCCGACAGCATAGAAGTGGAATGACGTTCATAAGGTGATGACATTGGCAGAATGCAACGACAGGAACTGTTTCGTTCATGGCGGCATCTCGGTGCGCGGCGCCCGCCTCACCGGCACGGTCGTCAGCGACAAGGGGAAGCACACGGTGGTCGTGGAAAGGGCTGTGACCAAGAAGGTCTCCAAATACAAGAGGTTCGCGCGGGGCAAGTCCCGCATACCCGCCCACAACCCGGAGTGCATCGGCGCCAGGAAGGGCGACACCGTCCGCATCGGCGAGACGCGCAAGATAAGCAGGACAAAGTCCTGGACCGTCCTTGAAATAGTATCAAAGGGTGAGGAAGCATGAAATCCCTCGGTTCGCACATAACAAAGGGCCTCGGCGTAGGCACGCGGCTCCTCTGCCACGACAACAGCGGCGCGCGCGAAATCCAGATAATCGGCGTGCTCCGGAGCAACACCACGCGCAAGAGGGTGCCCAGCGTCGGCATCGGCGGCCTGGTGATCGCCTCGGTGAAGAAGGGCAACCCGGACATGGTGAAGAAGATAGTGCGCGCGGTCATAATCCGCCAGAGGAAGGAGTTCCGCAGGCCCAACGGGCTGCGCATATCCTTTGAGGACAACGCG
>JAGVON010000077.1 GCA_020052735.1 archaeon
CGAGCCGTCCTTCGTCATGAAATAGGATGCGGACACGTGGTCCTCCTGCGGCTTTATGATTGCGTGCCCGTGCCTGGGCGAGATTATCTGGTCCTCCACTTTCATCAAATATCTCGCTTCCGCCTGCGCCTCCTGCGTCTGCAACACGTGCATGTTCATCTCGTCGCCGTCGTAGTCCGCGTTGTACGGCGCGGTGACGGTCGGGTTCAGCCGGAACGTCCTTCCCGGTATGACTCGCACCTCGTGCGCCATCATTGAAATCCTGTGCAGGGAGGGCTGCCTGTTGAACAGGACAATGTCCCCGTTCATGAGCTGCCTTTCTATCGCCCAGCCCACCTTCAGCTCCTCGGCCATCTGCTCGCGCAGCTCGTCCGATATCTTGACCTTCTTCCCGTCGGGCCTAAGTTGGTAGATTGCCTTCGGGTACTCCTTCGTGCGTATGTACTTCTTGCATTCCTCCACGTTCCATTCCGTTACCTCTATCGGGATTGTGAGCTCCTCCGCGACCGCGGGCGGAACGCCCACTTCGTCAATCCTGAGCTTCGGGTCCGGGGAAATGACCGTACGGGCGGAGAAATTGACCCTCTTGCCCAGGAGGTTGTACCTGAACCTTCCCTCCTTCCCCTTCAGCCTTTGTGCGATGGTTTTGAGCGCCCTGCCGCTCCTGTGCCTTGCCGGAGGGATGTTCGCCGTCTCATTATTCATGTAAGTAGTGACGTGGTATTGCAAAAGTTCCCAGAGGTCCTCAATAATGAGCTGCGGCGCTCCCGCGTTTATGTTCGCTTCCAGTTTCTGGTTAATGCGTATAATATCCACAAGCTTATGCGTCAAATCGTCCTCGCTCCTCTCCCCGCTCTCCAGCGTAATGGACGGGCGGATGTTCACAGGAGGCACGAGCAGCACCGAGAGCACGCCCCACTCCGGCCTCGCGTAGTCCGGGTCGTAGCCCAACTTCCTAAGGTCGTCGTTCGGCACGCCAGCCACCCAGTCCCTTATGTCCGAGGGCAGCATCTGCACGCCGTCCCTGAAATATGTGGTGGGCTTCAGGTATTTCATATCCGGAATCTTCGTCCCGCAGTGCGGGCACTCGCCCTTCGCCTTCCTGCCGCTTTCCTCAACCACGCGCTTGCAGTCCGGGCAGGACGCCTTCATTATATTATAGATATATTTGGCGAGCTCCACGTGCACCACGGGCCTCACCATCTCTATGTGCCCGAAGTGGCCTGGGCACTCCTTCACGCGCCCCCCGCACGTCTTGCACCTGAGCCCGGGGTCCACCACGCCCAGCCGGGAATCAACCAGCCCCCCGTCTATCGGGTACCCGTCGTCGTCGTACGTGTCCGGGATTATGACGCGCGCGGCGGATATCTTCCTCACCATGTCCGGCGAGAAAAGGGAAAACTTTATCTTTCCGATGACTTTTTCTATTTCTTCCATCACATCACACCTTCACGCCTTGTCCTTCAGCAAAATCCTCGGGAATATGAACATGGACCGTATTTCCCCGAGCAGCAGCTTGAACGCGTAGCTCATCTCTATCGGCACGACGTCGCTGCTCCCGCACAGCGAGCACAGGTACTTGTTCTTCACCACGTCGTGGTGGGCGAGCATCCCGCACTCCTGGCACACGTACTGCCTGGTCTTGTCGCTCTCCTCAAGGAGGCGCTCCCTCACGACCATGCTTGCGCCGTAGCCGATGAGGCAGTCCCTTTCCATCTCCCCGAACCTGAGCCCGCCTTCCCTCGCCCTCCCTTCCGTGGGCTGCAGGGTGAGCAGTTGCACCGGGCCCCTGCTCCTCGCGTGCATCTTGTTGGATACGAGGTGGTGCAGCCTCTGGTAATAGATTGGCCCGATGAAGAGCTTCATCTTTATCCTCTTGCCTGTGACGCCGTCGTACACCCACTCCTCGCCGTACTCGTCCAGCCCGGCCTCGGTGAGCGCCTTCGCGTAATCCTCTTCGGTGTTTCCCGTGAACGCCGTTCCGTCCATCACCTTTCCTTTCATCGCCGCGGCCTTTGCGCCGAGCGTCTCCAGGAGGTGGCCCGCGGTCATCCTTGACGGAATCGCGTGCGGGTTCAAAATCAAATCCGGGACTATCCCGTCTTTCGTAAAGGGCATGTCCTCCTGCGGGAGCACCAGCCCGACCACGCCTTTCTGCCCGTGCCTGGATGCGAATTTATCCCCCACTTCCGGTACCTTCTCGCCCCTCATCCTTATCTTCACGAGGCGGTTTCCGCTGGGCGCCTCGGTAACCATGACCGAATCCACGACGCCTTTTTCCCCCTGCTTCATTGAGAGCGAGCTTTCCCTTTTCTTCTCCTCCACCACGCCGAAAACAGAAATCTCTTCCAGGAAACGGGGCGGGGATGTTTTCCCCACGAGCACGACCTTCCCCTCCACCTGGCTTTCCGGATGCACTATCCCATCGTCGTCCAGGTGCCTGTATGCCTCCTCCCCCCTGAACCCCACGGTGTCCGGGCCGGGCACTTCTATTTTATCCTTCTGCCCGCCGGGGTAGAGCCGCTCTTCGCTCTCATACGTCTTGAACATCATCACCCTTCCCAATCCGCGGTCTATGGCGCTCCTGTTCACGACAACGCCATCCCCCATGTTGTATCCCTTATATGTGGTAATGGCGACCACGAAGTTCTGGCCGGCGGCCTTCTTCTTCATGTCCAATACCCTGTATGCATCCGTCTGCACGAGCGGCTGCTGAGGGTAATACATGATGTAGGTCCTTGTGTCAAACCTCTGGCTGAAGTTGTTCGCATACACGCCCAATGATTGCTTCGTCATTGAGCAGGCCATCGTAATCCTCGGGCCGGAATTGTGCTCCGGGTAAGGTAGCATGGAAGAAGTAATCCCGAAAATTGCGCACGGCACCGCCTCCAGGTGCGTGTGCTCTGGGGTCAGGTCCTTCTCGTCCATCGCAACATAAATGTTCTCTTCCTCCTCCGCGTCCAAATATTCTATGACGCCCATCTTTATGAGGTGCTCCCAGCTCAGCTGGCCCGCCTCCGCCTTCTTCATCATCTCGGCCGTGAGCCGGCTCTTCCCGTTCTCCACGACTATGTAGGGCTTCCTCACCCTGCCGGCGTCCGTGTTTATGTAAATCTCGTTCCCCTTGTGGTTGTAGAACACGTTGCTCTCGTAATTGAGCTCGTTCATCCTCCTCTTCTCCCTCATCCTCTGCACGAGCCCTGCGCCGTCCGCGTGGAAACCCACGAGGTTCCCGTTCACGTAGATGGCGCACTTCCCCCTCTTCCGCTTTTTCTTCTTTTCTTCAGCCATGAGAATACCTTCCTATTTCTTCCACTCCTTCTCTATGCCGAATTTGTTTAGCATGTCCAGGACTTCCCCCTCGTCCGCGCCCTTCGTCACCTGCGCAAGTATGGACAGGTTCTTCACCAGAGAGCAGCTCGGCCCCTCCGGCGTCTCGCTCGGGCACAATTTGCCCCAGTGCGTCCCGTGCAGGTCCCTCGCCTTGAAGTGCGGGTGCTTCTTGCTCAGGGGCGATATCACCCTCCTCGTGTGCGAGAGCATCGCCAGGTTGCTGGTCCTGTCCAGCAATTGCGAAACCCCGGTCTGGCCCGCAATCCAATTTCCGGTAGCCATCGCATATTTGATCCTGTCCACGAGCGTGTCCTGCCTGACCAGCGTGTGCACCTGCAGTTTGCGTCCGCGCGCATCCGCCCTGCTCGCCTGGTACACTATGTCCTTCACCAGGAACTGGAACGCATACCTGAAGAGCTCCTCCATCAGGCTCCCGACCAGCTTCACGCGCTTGTTCGCATAATGGTCCTTGTCGTCCGGCTTCATCTTCTTGTGCGAAACCCGCACCGCCTTCTCCGCCATCCGTATGAGGTAATACGCCTTCATCTTCCTGCTCGCCTTGTCCACGCCAAGGTGCGGCAGCAGATAGGTGTCCAGCAAATTATCCAGCCTATTGAGCCTGAACTCCTCGGGCTGCCCCGGGGATATCCTCTTGCTCAGCGACTGCACCGCGTCGTCCCTGCTCTTGCTCTCCTCCAGTTCCAGGTTGAGCAGCACGTCGTTCCTCACTATCGGCTCGCCGGAGAAGCTCTCCTTTATCTCGTCATCCTTGTCCAGCCCGAGCACCCTCAGCACCTGCATCAAAGAGAGGTCCGCGGGGGTCGCCGGGAACTCGCACCTCAGCCCGCCCTCGGAAGTCCTCGTGACCACGCACCTTGCCCTGAACCCGTGCCTCGTTGAGAAAACCTTCGCGACCACGCCGCTCGTCTCAGCGGTGGTCATGACCTTGTTCGGGACGAGGTCCTCTATCCCTACAAGGACGCGCTCGCTCCCGTTCACTATGAAATACCCTCCCGGGTCGTCCGGGTCCTCCCCCTTCTCCATCAGCTCGTCCTTGGTCATGCTGCCAAGGTAGCAGAGCCTGCTCTTCACCATCACCGGCACTTCCCCGATGTACACGTCCGAGTACGCCGGCCGTTCTATGCCGTTGAAAAGCGGGACGATTTCCAGAAACATTGGCGCCGCGTACGTGATGTTCCTCAGCCGCGCCTCGGCCGGAAGGATTTGCCTGTACCCCCCCTTCACCTCGTAGAACCTCGGCGGTTCCACGCGTATCTTCCCGAGCCGCAGGGAGAACCCCTCCACGTGCGTGTCTATCTTCCCCACCCTTTCGGTGATTGCCTGCATGCCCGTGTCAACGAAGCGGTTGTAAGAATCCAGCTGCTGCTTCACGAGGCTGTTCGTCCTGAAATAGCAATCCATCAAGTTGCTCTCCATCATCCCACCAATGCCAAAATTCAAACCACGAGCCGGTAATAATTGTATTCGCCGGTCTCGTCCTTCCTCTTTATCCTCACGACGTCCCCCTCCTTGGCGCCGAGCGCCTCGGCTGACGGGTCGTCCGAGTTCATCCGCGGGAGCAATCCGGTGTCGATGCCGAACTCCCCAAGAATCCGTTGCTTCTCCTCTTCCTTCACCACTTCCATCTTCGGTACAAGATGGTGCTTTAATACGTCAATATTGGATTTTTCCTCCTTCAAAGACACACCCGGGCAGAGCAGCCAGTCTCCGGTTTCCATAACACGCAATCGGGAAGCGGCAGGAAACAGATAACTAATTGTGGCTAGCAGTGGCATCTGATTTTAATTGGATATCTTTATAAAGCCACCGTTCGCGCGCGTGCAATAATGATTAGCACCCGTGCCCGCCTGCGTGCCTCAATCGCACCCATCCATCGCCCGTTCCCTGGCCGGAACGTGCTGTCTGCATGCAACTTTTTAAATTGTAGCCGGCTAGCAGGATATATGGCGGACGAAGGCGAGGTCAAGGCGCTATTTTACATTGAGCCGAAGACCGAAAAGAACCGTGTCCAGCATATAGGCTGCAGGATGGTGATACTGCAGGAAATGATTAAGAGAAATTTTAAGCAGGGAAATGTGTTCAACCTGGACGATGGGCGCGTTGAAGTGCTGATTCAGGGAAACGGGATAGACATCGGCCTATTTCATTCTTACATTAAGGACAACCTTTATGATTTGCTCATATCCGGCAAGCAAACCGAAGAAGGCAAAAAACTTGTGCGGGATGCAGTTGGCAATCCGGGTTTCAACGTCACCGGCCTTGAGCTCAAGCCCCACCTGATTGTCCATGACCTTGCTTTGGCGTCCCATTCCCTGGAACTCAACCAGTTTGAAAAGGGAATAGACGTGTATGCGCAGCTGATTTCAGTGCAGGGCAGGCTGATTTCGGTCAGCGACGAGCTTGTCTCTGTAATGAAAAGAATAGAAGAGAAAATCTAACACCCGTGCCCGCCTGCGTGCAGGCCGCCGGCCTCCATTTTCGCGAGCAGCGCCTTGGCATGCTTCCTCGTGCCCATATGGCTCATGCCCACGAACGCCTCTGCCACATATTTCAGCTCCTGTTTCATGCCGAGCGCCACCATCTGCTCCAGCGCATACCTCGCAACCTCGGGGCGCTTCGCCTCAATCGCAATCCCAGTGAGCAATCGCCCCTTGAACACCTTCTCGTTCCTGTCCCCGATTGCATCCCCCATCAGCACTATGTCCGCAACGGCCCTCTTCCCGATTTCCGGCATCACGCTTTCCTGTGCTACGAACCTGAGGATGCGGTCTGCATCATTGCAGTACGCCCTGTCAAAATCCCTGGACTGGATGATTTCGCCCCTTGCCTTCACCAGCACCGCAAGCGCGGTGAAAACAGTGTCCCTGTTGTCGCGTGCGTATCCCACAATGTCCATCCAGAGCTTGTGCTTCGCCAAATCCCTCACATATTCCCGCTTCCTCTCCGGAGTTGATTCCCAGAAGGCGTTCGCCATTCCCTTATTCCCCCTCCCGTTTTCCTCCCTCACTGTCCTTGCCGGCTGTTGCATGCACATTGGTTCCACCCTCAATTTCTATGCACACAAATCTTTGTGACATCTCCCCGCCCTAAATCCGCATCTCTGCGGAGATGTCTGGCGAAGTTCTGCGGAACTTCACCATGGCGGGGCTTCCTTCTTCATAGAAGACACTTGCCCATTTTTGGGTAGAGGTTTCCTCTCCAGAGGCGTTACTTCCGGCGTGTCCCGCCGTAGCTCTGTTGAGTATGTTTATCGCCGCATTAAGGTCTCGGTGCATGGATGCGCCGCATGCGCACTCATGCCACCTTTCCGCAAGCGATTTCTTTCGCACTGAACCGCAGTTGCTGCATTCACTTGTCGTATTGGCAGGATTCACAAGCACGACCTCGCAACCAGCTTCTTCCGCTTTGTATGCAAGCATGCCTGAGAACTCCGCCCAGCCGCAGTCCAATACGCTCTTTGCAAGGAATCCTTTTGCCATCCTTGCCGTATTCAGGTCTTCCATTGCGATGAAAGAATATTTTTCAACGAGCTTTCTGCTGGTTTTGTGGAGGAAATCCCTTCTCCGGTTTGCCAGCTTTTCATAGGTGATTGCAACCGTATACTTTGCTCTCTTCCTGTTTTTGCCGCCTTTCTTCTTTCTTGAGAGGCGCCTCTGTGCATCTGCCAGCTTTTCTTCCGCACGCTTGAGATGCCTTGGGTTTTCTATTGTTTCTCCATCGCTCAAATAAGCAAAATGCTCAATCCCCAGGTCAATTCCGGCTGCACCGCCATTATTTCTGTTGCGTACTTCCTTTTCAACTTCTGATGTAAAGATTGCAAACCATTTGCCAGAAGGGGATTTCTTTACTGTGAGCGTCTTTATTTTTCCATTTATCTCCCTGTGCTTCCTGATAGGAATGCCGCCCATGCCAGAAAGCACAAGGCACTTGTCAAGTTTGAAACCGGACTGTGGGTATGTAAAGGATTTCATCCTCTCGATTGGCTTGAACCTTGGGAAGCCCGCCTTCATGCCTGCCCGTTTTCTCGCAACCATGCCACGCATGGATTTTGCCAGCCTGTCCGCGGCATTCTGCGCGACCTGCGAGAAAAGTGGCGTTCCTTTCGTGAGGGCGTTGAGCTGGTTCCTCGTTGGAAATTTTCCTGTTTCCTGATGGTGTTTCCTTGAATGCTCAAGAAGCGAATTCCATAGGTCCTTGCATGCCTCCAGATAATTGCCCAGACGGTTTTCCTGCTGCCTTGACGGATAGAGGCGGAATTTCCATGAGCGCAATCTCATGGAAACAATTGCCGGATGGAGATTTATAAAGAAAAGGAGGCCTCTCCGCCAGTGATGCCGGTAATCATGGATTGTGTGGTCAATTCATCCATGGGCTAAAGCCCATGGTTTTCTTGACATTCTGCCGGCATGTAGCATTAATAATAAGCGACCTGAACGCATCCGGCCGCAGGCACAAAGCAACCGGCACCCGGCGCAATATATTAAATCTCCACGCCCCCAAATGAACGCATGCCACAGGTGCTCAGGTTCCAGGATAAGGATGCGGTTTTGGAGCTTTTCAAATCGCGCGGCCTCACCGCGGTTTCCGTAGGCCCGTACCTAATCGGCGTCGCAGATGCCTCCGCCCTAAGCAGCCCGGAAAAGCTTGCGGATTACATAAGGGACAACCTCGGCAACCGCGACAACCTCATTTTCTTCACAAAAGGAAGGGCGGCCGGGACCTACAACCAGGTCGCCTCGCATTCCGAAATCCTCTCCCGCGCGGGCAGGATGGAGGAGGAGCACATGCGCATACGCACGCTCTCAAAAGAGGTGCCCGTGCGCGAGGAACAGCCCATCCCGGTGCGGACGGAGCGCAGGGCGCCCCCGGCCGAAACAACCCCGCGTGGAAGGAGGCGCAGGAGGCGGGAAGAGGAAACCCCTGCAGAAGCCCCTCCAGAAGAGGCGCCCGCCCCGGATGAGGGGCAGCAGGCCCCTCCCGCGGAAACCCCCAGTGAAGAAGAGCCAACCGTTGCGCAGCCCGAGGAGGCGCCCGCGCCTGAGGAGGAAACTCCCGTAGCGGCAACGCCCCAAACCGTGGCGGTGGGCGAGGCGCAATCCGAAAAGGTGTCCCAAATCAACATCCTGTTCATGATGGATATAGACGGGTACGCACTCTCAAACGCCCTGATGGCCATTGGGATGTACGACCAGGCAAGGCGTGCGTTCTCCCTGGGCAGCACGAACATCTCGGACTGGAACATGCTCACCCACTGCGGAATCAGCCTGAAAGGGGTTTCCAGCATCGTTTTCAATGTGGATGCAATGGTCCAGGACGGGATACTCACCGAAGGCGAAGCCGCACGCCTGCGCTCGCGGGGGAACCTGCCCCTTACCCTGTTCGGCGAGCTCATAAGCATGATTGAGGGGAAGGGTGCGGACCCGAACAAATACGCCCAGATCGCAGGCCACGAGCAGCTGGACGTATCCTCTTTCCACGGGGCGGTGGAATTCCTGAAGAAACTCGTGCCCAAGCTGGCCGCGGGCAAAGCGGCGATACTGGAGGAATTCTCGCACAGGAGGAAGATCCTGCAGGAGATGCTGTTGGAGTATGATTCGCTGCTTGGCCAACTGGGAGGCAAGCCCCCGGACGAGGAGGTGACGGTCACCACTCCCAGCGGTGCGGAGCGCTCGGGCAAGGCGTCCGACCTCGTGGAAAGCTTCAAGGAGGAGAAGGCCAGGGCCGAACGGGAGCTGGCATCTCTGATGCGCTTCATTTCACCCGCGTCGGTGGACAGGATTGTCGGCGCGGAAATCTCGGCGTCATTCTTATAAGCTCTCCGCAAGCAAATCCCTGGATGGACAAGGAAACCAAGGCCAGTTTCGTCGCCTGGCTCATAAACATCGTTCTATTCGCGGTGAAGATGGCGGCAGGGCTGCTCTCCGGCTCCCTCGCCGTGCTTTCCGACGCCTTCAATTCGCTCACCGACATCATCTCATACGCAATCATCTTCATAGCCGTCAGGTTCTCCAAGCAGCAGCCGGATGCCGACCATCCCTACGGCCACAGGGGCGCCCAGCCGCTCGCCGCCTTCATAGTCGCCGTGTTCCAGGGCGTCCTTGCCTTTGAGATACTCAAAACAGCGGCGGACAACCTCATCTTCGGCTCGCCCACAGTAGCCGTCACCGCCTTCACCTTCGCCGCCCTGCTGTTCAACATCATCGTCAAGCTGGGCATGTCCCACTTCCTCGGAAAATACGGAAGGGAACTGAACAGCGCATCCCTCCGCTCCATCTCAACAGATTCCCGCAACGACGTGCTCGCCTCTTCCATCGCAATCCTGGGGCTCATAGGCGTATATTTCGGGGACGGAATCTTTGACAACGGCGCCGCAATCCTGATCGCATTCTACATCCTTTATTCCGGCTTCAGGATGGCCAAGGAGAATATAGATTATATGATGGGCGCGAGCCCGCCGAGGGAACTCCTGCACGAGATACGGAAATCCGCCTCTTCTGTGAAGGATGTGAAGAGGATAGAGAAGGTGCGCGCCCACTATATAGGCGACCGCGTGCATGCGGAGGTGGAGATAGTCCTCAGCAAGTCCCTCACGCCCGAACAGACGCACAAAATAGGCGTGGAGGTGCAGAAGGCGGTTGAGAGGATGGACCTCGTGGAGAGGGCGTTCGTCCACATTGATTACGAGTAGCGATGCATTGTGTGGTTATGCTTATTGATTTTGATTTATTCTAGAATATAGGGAGTAGCCTAAGGAGGAGTATCTATTATTCCCGCTTCAGATAGAGTAATTTTATTGCACTACATCTCATGGGAAAACCCCCAGATGCATTATAAACCCTATCCCGGATTTTAACCCGTGTGGTGCGCATGGCGTCAAAGCAACTCATCTTCTTCCTGGCGGTTTTCCTCTCCCTCTCCTTCGCAACGGACATAACCGGCTGCCAGAACCTGACCGAGGCGGGCACGTACGACCTCACCGCCGACATAACCAACGACGGCAACGCCACGTGCTTCTATATCAACGCCTCCAGCGTAATCCTGAACTGCACCGGCCACACAATAGATGGGAAGGACACTGCGGGCAGCCTGGGCGCCTTCGTGGCCGCCGAGAATGCGCTCATAGAGAACTGCCGAATCTCGGACTGGGCAATAGGCGTCAAATTCAGTTCCGCCAATTACAGCACCGTCACGAACAGCACCATCTGGAGCAACGCGAACAACAGCATATCCATCATCTACTCCAACTTCACCAACATCACGAACGGCATCATGGAGAACAACACCCGCGAAGGATTGCTCGCGCAGTCGGTTTCCAACCTCCTCATCAACAACGTCTCCTCCAGGTTCAATACGCGGGAGGGGATATATGTCACGGGCATATCCAGCCACGTCATCATCAACGGCACCACGGCATTCAAGAACACCAGGTACGGCATATTGGTTGACGACGGGACCAGCGGCGCAGGGACGAGCATAACCGATGTGAACGTCACCAACAGCGCAAGCGCGAACAACTCCCGGGGCGGGATTGCCCTCCAGTACATGGCCGGCTACCTGGTCGCCAACAGCGTGTTCCAGAACAACACCTGGTACGGCATCGTGCACTACAACAGCACCGGGGGGAACATCTCCGGGAACACGGCAAGCAACAATTCCCTTGACGGAATTTCGCTCACGCTGGCGGTTTCCACCGTAGCGGAGAACAACAGCGTGTACGGCAACGTGAACGGAATTTCCCTCTCGGCGCTTTCCACGCCTGCGAACGTGGCCGTCCGCTCCAACGTGGTTGAGTTCAACAGCCAGAACGGCGTCATCTTCATCGGCTTTGACGGAGGCAACCCGCAGGGCTACAACATCACGTCCAACACCATACGCAACAACTCGCGGGACGGCATACTCATGTACCAGAGCGAGGACAACACGCTTGAGTACAACACAATCTACGGGAATGCGTACAACGGCATACAGCTCTTCAACCGCTCCTTCAACACGAGCGTGGTGGGCAACAACATCTCCTTCAACCTGCGGTCCGGCATCTTCCTGAACTACTCCAATTACAGCAACATACGCAGCAACAACCTGTCCCTGAACTCGCAGAACGGGCTGTATGTGCGCGATTCCCACCACAACACGATAGACGGGAACTCCATATACGGGCACAACGTGAGCGGCTACTCGTCCATCTACAACACGCGGGCGAACTACAACAACTACACGGGCAACACATGGGACGAGGACTATTTCGGAATCTTCTGCGACTACTGCAACTATACCAATGTGATAAACAACACCGCGCTCAGGCACACCAAGGAGGGCATAAGGTTTGATTCCGGGCTTGAGACCGTGATAACGATACACAATGCAAACATAACCGGCAATTACATAGACGGCTCGGACGACAACTGCATGCAGTACGGCACTGCGGTGGACGGCATCGTCGCGCACAACCGCGGATACAACTGCTACGACGGCTACCACATAAGGGGGAACTCCCACAACAACATGATCATCAACAACACCGGGGCGAATTTCATAAACAACGGAATGGACCTGCAGGGCATATGGAACAACACCGTCGCCGGCAACAACATGACCAACTATTCCACCTCCCCGCTTCTCCTGAACGTATGGTACCCTAATGTGAATTCAACATACTGCGACAACCTGGTGGAAAACAACACCGGCGACCTCGGGCTCCCAATATACTACTCTAATGAAAGCGGGGCTTACACCGGAGGCGAATACGCCCATTTCGCGCTTTGCGGCGGCCCCAACTCCATAATAGAGAACATCACCCTCACAGGGCTTTCCTCCGCCAGGAGGAACTCTTTCCTGCAGGTGCTGTTTTCTGAGAACAGCGTCATAAGGAACGTGGCGATTACGAATTCGTACGCAATAGAAGTTGCGGACTCAAATAACTCCACCGTGGCGAACATCTCAATGGCCAATACGGAATGGGGAATGACGGTGCTCTGGCAGAACAACACCCTGGTGGAGAACGTCACAATCTCGGACATGCTGTATGGCGGGCTTTACGCCTTCGCGTCCACGAACGGCACGTACAGGAATTTCCTGATGGGCGGGGGCAATGCGCACTACGGCGCTATTTTCCTGGGAAACGGCACCATCAACCTCACGGACAACACGATCCACAACGTTACCGTATATTCCGTCCCGAATTACGCGTACACGTACCCTGTTTCCGTTGACATAGACAACTTCCTCACGGCATTGACACTCTGCAAGTACAACCCATCCTCAAGCAGTGCGGGCTGCATAGAATTTGACCACCTGAACATAACCAATGCGAACCTCACCAATAACACAAACATATTATTGGCCGATGATTTCGTATCCATAAACAGCAGCGACGGGAACGCATCCCAGTTCAATTCAAGCGCGAACATAACCCTGGCTGCGGACTGCTCCCCAGGCGTAATATACAACATCTACAGGAAGGAGGAGTTCTCATCCTCTGCCGCGGACATAGTCGCGAACGGGACATTGTACACGCCCACGCGCATGGCCTGCGCCAACGATTACTTCACCTTTGGGGTAACCTCATTCTCCGGCTATGCGCTGGAGGAGGGGACGCTCAACCTCACCATTTATCCGTCCGTAGATGTGCTGCCCCACGTCCCGACCAACGCGTCC
>JAGVON010000048.1 GCA_020052735.1 archaeon
ATATGAAAATCAGATTTTCCCTTTTTTCCAAATCTCCTCGCCCATCCCCTGCTTCGCGTTCTCAAGCCGGGCCAGCACAAAGAGCAGGTCGCTCAACCTATTCAAGTATTTTATGAGCATCTTGTCCGCCTTAGCCGAAACCAGCCTCCGTTCCGCCCTCCTGCAGACCGTGCGCGCACAGTGCAGGAGCGCCGCCTCCTTCACGCCCCCAGGAATGATGAAATGCTTGAGCGGCTTCAATCTCTCTTCCACGACATCTATGTCCTTCTCCAGCGTCTTCACGTCCGCCTCCCCGACCGGAACCCCTCCGGAAAAGATGGACGCCCCGATGTCAAAAATCTCCTTCTGCACCCTCTTCAGGATTGCCTGCGTGCCCTTGCTCGGCGAAAAGGAGAGCGCCAGCCCAAGGAATGAGTTCAGTTCGTCCAGCGAGCCGTACGCCTCCACCAGCGCATCGTCCTTCCTCACCCTCTTACCCACATTAGTAGTAGTCTCTCCAGAATCCCCGGTGCGGGTGTAGATGCTCATGTGAAGCAAACCTCCGCATATATCGCTCCGGTTTGCTTCATTTTGAGACCTTTATGCAGCTCACAGGGCAGGACGCTGCCGCCTCGCTGTTGCATTCCGCATCCGCGACCACGAGTTCAAAGTTCTCCCCGCCCGCGTTCTTCCCGCCCTTCAGGTGGGACTTGCCGTCCCCCTTCATCTCCCAATACTTCGGGCAGACCGCCGCGCATGCGCCGCACCCTATGCATATGTCCTTCATGTGCAATACTTTCGCCATATGAATCCCTCATCCTAACTGTCCTGTAACCCTTAAATCCCTTTTCTTAGCTCTTCCGCGATTACCGCCCCTATCTTGTCCTGCGCCTCAAACGTGCTCCCCCCGATATGGGGCGTGAATATCACATTATCCAATTCAAGCAATTTTCCCTTGTATGGCTCTTCCTTATATACATCCAGTGCAGCGCCGCCCAATTTCCCTCCCTTCAGCGCGGAATACAGCGCCTCCTCATCCACCATCGTCCCACGCGCCAAATTTATGAGGCAAGCGCCCTTTTTCATCTTCCCAATCGTCCCTGCATTTATGATGTTCTCCGTTTCCTTCGTGGGCGCCGCATGTATGGTAATCGCATCCGACTGCGCAAGCAAATCATCCAATTCCACATACTTCACGCCCGCACAATCAATCCTCGGAGGCGGATTATACGAAACCACTTTCATCCCCATTGCATGCGCCTTCGCCGCTACGGCGCACCCGATCCTTCCGCATCCAATTATCCCAAGGGTTTTCCCCTCAATTTCGTGCCCCATGAGGGATTTTTTCTCCCATTTCCCTGTTTTCATGGAATGGTGCGCACGCCCAAGGTTCCTGAAAAGCCCTATGATGCACCCCACCGCCATCTCCGCAACCGCATTCGTGGAAGCGCCGGGCGTATTCTGCACCTTAATCCCGCGCGCCTTGCACGCCTCCACATCTATATTATCCAGCCCGACGCCGGCCCGGAACACTATTTTGAGCTTAGGCGCCTTCCCTAGGAATTCCTTCGTTACTTTGGTCGCACTTCTTACAACCAGCACTTCCGCATCCGCCAGTTCCGCGTCAAGGTTTGCGGGCTTATACACAACCTGCCCCGCCTTTTTGATGTTCTCCACAGCTCCCGCGTCCAAATCGTCCGAAATGACAATCTTCATCCAAATCCCTCAAAGCTTCTTCACGACGCTCTCCAGCGCATCCAGCCCTATCTCTATGTTCTTCCTGTCAAAGAGCCCCATGTGCGCCATCCTCAACCCGTTGTCCTTGTACTCCGCCTTGCAGCCCACAATGGTTATCCCGTATTTCTCAAGCAGCGCCTTCTTCACGTCCGCAGCCTTGGAGTGCTTAAAAGCAGTCAGGGACCAGGACTCAAACCCTTTTTCCGGAAGCAGTTCCAATCCCATTCCAGTAATCCTTCCGCGCACGTATTCCGAAACCACCCTGTGCTTCTCCACCCAGGCGGCAACCCCGCCGTCCTTGTCCATGCGGTCGTAGCACTTCTGTATCGCCCAGAAGACGGTAATCGCAGGAGTATTCGGGCTCTGCCCCTTCTCCTTGTAGACTTTCCTGTGCCTGTTCAGGTTGCAGTAATGGGAAGGGATTTTATCCCGCCCCTCAAACCTCGCAATCGCTTCCTTGCTTAGCCCCAGAATTGCGGCACCCGGAGGCGCGCCAATCGCCTTCTGGCACCCTGTCGCGAAGAAATCCACTCCAAATTCCTTCATGTCCATAGGGAGGGAGGGCCACGCCGAAACCGAGTCCATTATCGTGAGCATGCCCTTCTTCTTCGCATACTGGTAAATCTCCTTCGCGTGGTTCCGCACCCCATACCCCGTCTCATTATAGACCATCCCGAACACAGTAGCATCAGAAGCGTCTATGTGCTCCTTCGCCTTCTTTATGTCCCATCCCTTGCCCGCAGGAATGGACTTATTATCCACATCAGTATAGACCTTAGCCGTCTCCGCGAGCAAATCCCCGAAGTTCCCGTTGCTCAGCACGAGCATCTTCTCCTCCGGCAGGCAGCAATTCACTATGCACGCCTCAATCCCCAGCGTCCCCGAACCCGTAAGCAAGTATGCCTCCTCCGCGTTTAGGTACTTCGCACTCCGCGTGCACAAATCCGTGTATAATGCCTTGAAAAGCGCGCTCCTGTGCGTGTACATCTCCTGCACCTGCGCGAGCATTATCTCCTCCGGCACATAGACCGGCCCTGGCGCAAACAACAATCCCATTCATTTCACCTCAATAGATTACTATTACCGGCTCCGGGTACCTTCTCACGTTTCCCGAATAAACCCTGTTCCTGAGCATCTCCAGCATCAGCTTCCTCGCCTCATCCTTGTTTTCAAACAGCCATCCCAGCTTCATGTTCAGGCGAATCACTCTATTCGGAATAAGATGCCTTGTGGATTTCGGAGGGAAGGGAATCCCGCTCTTCGCCCTCTCCACCACCTCCTTTTTGGTGTAAGCGCGCCTGTACAATACGGAAAGCCCGTCGTTCAGGACCGTGTCCCCGAAATCATCCGCCACATACGTGACATCCGGATTATTGCTCACGCCCACCGCGTCCACAACCCTTTTCTGTGCCTCAAGAAGGGATGCGATAGACGTATATTTGCCTGGGGAGAGCAGCCACGCCTCCTTCCCGTGCCCGTTTTTCTTCCCGAGCATAAACGCGGCTTTGGAGGCATTTACCGCTTCCATCCCCGCCTCAAACTTAACCGTCTCCACTTCCACGCCCGCCTTCCTGAACTGCTCAATCTCAAAGGTCTTGGAAACCGGGTACCAGGTGCCCAGTTCTATCTTAGGATCAGAATAATTCACGGGCTGCACCGCGGCGTGCGGGCATTCCATGTCCTTCAGCACGGTCATGCGGTGGTTTCCGTCCAGCACCACCCTGTCTTTTTCGTCCATTATTATCGGGTCCACCATCTGCCCGATGTTGAACATTGCCTCCTTGAGCCGTTTCAAATTCTTGGGCACAATCTCCTCGTGCTGGAGAAGCGTGGACGTGTCTACAATATCAAGTCGCTTGATGATTTCTTCCAACATAAAGCCCCCCGACCGGCTTTCCCTCTTAATGTTTATAAAGCATCCCGGAATGCGAGTTGTTCAGAATAAGATTACTTCGTTGGCCTCCTGCCAATCTTTATAACCCTCCCCATCCAAATCCCCGCGTGGTCAAATGAAACTGCTTCCGGTTCTATTGGTTTTCGCGCTTATTTTTGCGGGCTGCGTCTCTCCCCCGGAAAGCGCGGAAGGCACAAGCGCTCCACCAGCTTCCCAGCCACCGGCGCCAGATAACCAGTCCGCTGTCACGCCTCCGGTGCAG
>JAGVON010000049.1 GCA_020052735.1 archaeon
GTGGAGGACCAGATAATCTCGCCCAGGCACGGGCACGCAATCATAAAGCCGCAGGAGGACCACGTGTCCGCATCCTATTTCATGACGAAGGACGGCTCGGAGTACAACAAGTGCGATGCGTCCAAGCTGCTCATGCTTGCGGGCATAAGGGAATTGCCGAAGCCCGGGAAGAACGGGATGTACACGGGGAAGGAATTGTTCTCGCTCCTGTTGCCGAAGGGGCTGAATGCGAAAGTGAAGTCCAAGCTGGGCGAGGAAGTGGTGGTGAAGAACGGCCAGCTCATAAAAGGCGCGGTTGAGAGCAGGGCGCTTGAGAACCAGCTGCTGGAACAGATTTTCGTGAACCAGGGGCCGAAGGCGGCGAGGGAATTCCTGGACAACGTCACGAACATGTGCCTTGAGGCGCTCTCCTGGAGGGGCCTGAGCGTTTCAATGAAGAACTATTCCCTGAGCCCTGCCGCGGACAAGAAGGTGCAGGACATAGACGACAAGGCGAACAGGGAGATAGAGAACCTGATAATGCAGTACAAGAACGGGAAATTGGAAAGGTCCCCCGGGCTTACCCTAAAAGAAACATTAGAAGGCAACATAATGATGGTCGCGAGCAAGGCGAGGGAGGACGTGGGCAAGGTCGTGGAAAGCGACCTCGGCATGGAAAACTCCTCCATAATCATGGCGAAGATTGGGGCGAGGGGAAGCCTCCTCAACGCAATCCAGATGTCTGCAATGCTCGGGCAGCAGGCGGTCCGGAGCAAGCGGCTCACGAGAGGGTACAGGGGCAGGACGCTCCCGTTCTACAAGAGGGGCGCGCTTACCGGAAGGGAGCGCGGATTCGTGTTCGCATCCTTCAGGCAGGGCCTGAGGGCGGATGATTTCTTCCACCACTCAATGGGTGGGAGGGAGTCCCTGGTTAACACCGCAATTAGGACGGCGAGGAGCGGCTACATGCAGAGGCGGCTGATACACGCGCTGCAGGACCTAGTCGTGGACGAGGCGCTTGCGGTCAGGAACGGAAGGGGCGCCATCATACAGTTCCTGTATGGCGGGGACGCGAACGACGCGATGCTCGCCTCCAGCGCGAAATACGCTGACATAGCGAAGCAGGATGACGTTGACACGGTGTGATTGCAATGGGAAGGAAAGCTACCATTAACCCGTATTCGGCTGTTGGGATAATCGCTGCGCAGAGCCTGGGCGAGCCCGGCACGCAGATGACAATGAGGACGTTCCACTACGCGGGCGTGGCCGAGCACGTGCCCACGGGCCTGCCACGGCTCATAGAGCTGGTGGACGGCAAGAAGGAGCCGAAGAAGCCGCTCATTAACATCTATCTCAAGGCATCCCATGCCCGTAGCGAGGCGAAGGTGAGGGAGTTCGCCGAGGCGATTGAGTCCGTCCCGCTCTCCGAAGTCGCGGATGTGGGCGAGGAGATGTGGAAGAAGAACATAGTGGTTAAGATTAGGCCCGAGGACGCGAAGGCGCTCCACGTTACGCCGTCCATGGTTGAGAAGGCGGTCAGGAAGACGGCCGGGACGCTGGAAGTGGAGAAGGCGGAGGACGGCTCCATCGTAGTGAAGGTCAGGAAAGAGAGCAAGGAGGGGAAGGAGGACGAGCCCGTGCTCAAAATCCTGAGGAAACTCACCGGCAAGATGGGCAAGACGCTCGTGAAGGGGATTACCGGGATAAGGAAGGCCGTGGTCGTGAAGGACAAGGATGGGGAATGCTTCATACGCGCAAGCGGCTTCAACGTGAAGGAGGCCGCGGGGTACGATGAGGTGGATGCCTCCCGCTTATATACGAACAACGTGATGGAGATACTCAAGGTCTTCGGCATAGAGGCGGCGCGGAACGCCCTGGTCATAGAGATAAAGCAGGTCATGGAGCTGCAGAACCTCGCCGTAGACCCGAGGCACATAATGCTCCTCGCGGACGCGATGTGCGCGGACGGAAAAGTGAAGTCTATTGGGCGGCACGGGCTCAGTGGAGAGAAGGCTGGCGTGCTCGGGCGCGCGGCGTTTGAGGAGACGATAAAGCACCTCGTGAACGCGGCGGTGACCGCGGAGGAGGACAACCTCGTCGGGGTTACGGAGAACATCATTGTAGGGCAGACAATCCCGATAGGGACTGGCAAAATCAAGCTAAGGATGAAGGCGCAGAAATGAATTTGGTGAATGATATGGAAGAAAAGGAAGAGACGCCGGCAACGGCTGAGTTTCCTGAAGAGGAACCGAAGGAAAAGAAGGGGAAGGGAAGCAGGGCCAGAAGGCAAAAAACGGAAGTGGTCCGCAAGAGGAAGAGCCAGAAGGAGAGGGAAAACCCCCTTTCTGCGGCAATCCGGCTTGCGGTTGAAAGCGGAAAAGTGGGCTTCGGCTCAAACCAGAGCATGAGGGACCTGCTTCTCGGCAAGACCAAGATGGCCGTGATTGCGAAGAACGCGCCCTTGCATGTGAAGGAGGACGCGGGCAAGTACGGCGGCCTCTCTGGCATACCTGTGGTGGAATTCCCGGGCACGAGCATAGAGCTCGGCGCAATATGCGGAAAGCCCTACCCGGTGCTGCTGCTGACGGTAAGGGAAGAGGGCGTATCAAACATACTTGATTTCGCGAAGAAGTGAGATTTTGGAGATAAGCCAGGACGACCTCGGGATAATCAATTTGTTCGCCTCCATATGCGGGGTTATACCCTCGGATATGGTCAAGGAGGGGAAGAACTACCTTTTCCTTGTGGAGCCGATGATGATTGGAAAGGCAATAGGGAAGGAAGGGGCGAACATCAAGAGATTGAGGGCGCGCCTGGGGGGCAATGTAATGATTGCGAAGGACGCCGCAAAGGAGGAGGACTTCCTGCGCGGCTTCCTGAACAACATACAGATTTTGGATATAGAGCGGAGGGAGGCGCCCGGGCAGATAGCGCTTTTCATTACAATTCCTGACGTCCAGCGCGGCATTGCTATTGGGAAGGAAGGGATGAGGATAAAATCCCTCAAAGCGATAATGAAGAAGAAGTTCGGGGCGGACATCTTCCTGAAGACGAGAAGGACCGCTTTTTAGTTCCCCGGATTTCGATTAAGACAGAATTTTATTATAACATTTTGTCTTATTGCTGGCAATAATCGATCTGGTATAATACACTATTTAACTCAAAACAATACATTTATATTTACTTTCTGATTAAAAACAAATATGGCAAAACAAGAAAGAGTTCTCGTTCTGTATTCTGGTGGGCTGGATTCAACTGTGCTGGCTGGCATATATGTGCGCCAAAAGCGCCACGTGGATCTGATTACTTTCAGGAATGGTGCTCAGCAAGATGTTGAATTAGCGAAAGTGCATCTGCCCCACATAAAGAGGGTTAGACCCGATGTTGAAGTCACACATACTTATAGGGATGTTTCAACTGCATTTAAGAGGCTTATAATACGCGGGATTAAGGAAGACAGCCCGATTTCAGAATTCACATATATTTGTGTTGGTTGTAAACTGGTTATGCACGCTGCGGCCATCGTATACGCGGCACAGAATGGGATGCCTGTTGTCGCGGATGGATTCATAAAAGGGCAAGAATTTTATCCAGAGCAAACTCCTGCATTCATAGCCGCAATAGACTCTCTATACGCCAAATTCGGCATTGCGCATGTTAGCCCGCTTTACCAATTAATTACCGACAAGGAACAGATACGAAAATTGGCGATGGAATTGAATATCCCGCCTAGGAGTATAGACTGCACCTGTTTGTTTGAAGAGCGGCCCGTAAAGGTCGATAATCCAGCTATTGAGGCGTATATAAGGAACAAACTTCCATTACTGGAAGAGTACATCCGGAGAGAACTCAGCCCATTGACCGTGTAATCTGGTTCGATTAGTATGGGTATTTAATTTATCTTGCTCTAATTAATATCATGAAAATCGTGAGTGCTTGTTTGGCTGGCGTGAATTGCAAATACGATGGAAAATCCAGAGCCCATAAAGAGATTATGCGATTAGTGGAGCGTGGAAAAGCCATTCCCGTTTGCCCTGAACAGTTAGGTGGTTTGCCAACGCCCCGCCCCCAGACCGAGCAAAAAGACGGCAGGATTCTTACAAAAACCGGAGAAGACATGACTGTTCAGTTTGAACGGGGGGCAAGGGAGGCGCTAAAAATCGCCAAACTCGCAAATTGCGATGAAGCAGTTCTAAAATCCCACTCGCCAACTTGCGGTGCGGGAAAAGTTTACGACGGAACTTTTACAGGGAATCTGATTGAAGGCGACGGCGTATTCGCCAAGCTCCTAAAAGAAAATGGCATTAGGGTACGCACAGAAGAGGACCTGTGAAGAAGAGAAGAGCCGTAAATCCACACAGTTTAAAAGAAGTGTCTATAAATATCTACGTATGTGTGCTGAATTTGTTTATCCGCAGAGGTTTGTAGGCAAGGAGAAGCCGAGGACACTGAGGATGGTTGGGCTACGTGTTAACGTTGGCACGGAGCAGAGAAAACGTTTGGATACGGAGGGTTTCATATTCAGTTACCCGGCGGGCAGCAGGGAGCGTGCATTTGCAATTTCCTGCCTTGCCGAAACGCGAAGGGGAACCCCAGCAGATCCCACAAGTAAAGATTATTTTGGCATGGTGTGCAGGCGGCTAGCGCGAGGAAGCGAGGCATCAAAAGATGCATTAAATTTGGTTTATTACCTGCCCGACTTCGTCCGCGGAGATGCACTCAGGCTCGTGATGGAGTGCGGCGTATTGAGCGGCTCTGAGTGCACCCGAAGAATGCTCTTGGCGGGTCTCGTAAATGACGGCAAGGAAAACGTGCCTGGCTGGAAGGAAGAACAGGTTCTGGAGGTTGTAAGGAAACACGTGCGGGAAGCAATAAGCTGTGGAAGGATAGGCAGGGCAGGCGTTTCGGGCACGATGTATCCTTTTGAGGAATGGTTAAGGAAAGACGCGGAGTTGTCAGATGTGAATTTATTGTATTACGGCTCCGAGTGCGTCGGAGTCCTTCTGGAAGCCGCAGGAAGGGCACGCAATTTTTATATGATAAGCAGGATGGTAAAGGAACTGCTTCCAGTAGTCGCATACAAGGCTCGGCGCTACCAGCCGCATGAGCGAATTGATGTGCTTGGGGCGTTCGCGCTTGATATGGACAGGAATCCGGACGGAATCGAAAATGGTATACTTCGGATTGATATATCATGTTGTTAGGATAGAAGCGCGGGAAACGGAGGGAGAAAACAAGAATAAAGTGGCTTTCATCCGCACCCTATCCTGCTTTTTATCTGCTCCTTGGTGAGGAGCGTCCCGTATTTCTGGTCGTCTATCACCAATACGGGGGTGGAGGTTATCCTGTAATAGGACTTGAACGTCTTAATCATTGATATCTCTTCCACATCCGCGGGGAACGCATAGACCCTCACGTTGGGGCAGTCCGCCCTCACCTGGTCAAGGACCCTCCCCTGTGCGACACATGCGGGGCAGTCGTTGTATGCCGAATAGAAGAAAAGGATCGGGGTGACGGAAGTGTCGTTGCACGCCTGGGAGTATTCCCTGAGCATCAGGTAGAAGCGCATGTTCGCGAGGAAGTATTTCTCCCTCAAATCGCCATAGCCCGGGAAGAAGATGCTGGTGCTGCCGCTCTCCTCCATCTCCCCATAGAGGTTGTAGGCGTGCTGGGCGGTTTCGTCCAATTGGTCGTGTAGGACGTTGCAGACCGAGGCATCGTGGTGCGTCTGGAGGAACATGGTGAAGAGGATGGAGTTCTCCATCCCCTGCTCCATCTCCGAGAGGCGGGCTTCGGTGTTCGCATAGCTGTTGGACTCTATCTGGTAGCCCACGAATATTGAAACTGCGAATAGGAGGATGGTTATGATTGCCGCCTTCGCCAGGATATTTCTGCTCACTTCCATCTGTAATCACTCCTGTTCACTTCCTTGAAGAAGCTTATGCAATAGAAGAATGATATGAATGTGCCGTAGAATAGGAGGAATATCAGGGTTGGGGGGATGTCCCCGATGGTGAATTTCTTCTTCCCTATCTCGTGGCTGAAATATACCGCGATGATCCACGGGCTCACGAGTATGAGCCCCATCGCGATTACGGATGCGCCGACAACGACCATGGTGCTGAGGTCCAGGAGCGGGGCCCTTAATGCGAGGTTGGAAAGCATGTACTGGATTGTCCAGCTGAGCTGGTTCAGGACGAGCCAGAGGAAGGAGAATGAGAGGACTATCCCCGCAAATTCCGCGGTGAAGGAAAGGGGGAACATGAACATCCCGAAGTATCCATATTTTGGGTTGAAGAGCATGTCGCTGTATTTGCGCAGGTTGTAGAGCTTGCCCCTGTACCAGCGCATCCTCTGCCTGAATAAGCTTTTTATGTCTCCGGGGACGTCGGTGTAGCTCACCGCGTCCGGGGTGTATTCCAGCTTGTAGCCGTGCCTCCTCAACCTCCACGCCATTTCCAGGTCTTCCGTGATATTTTGCTCGTCAAAGCCGCCAACGTCCATGAATATGGACTTGCGGAAAATGGTTGTGGGGCCGGGGGTCACGAAAATGGCCTCCATCGCGCGGCTGGTTATTTGCGCGAAGCCGAATCCCGTGAGGTATTCTATGTCCTGTATTTTCTTTAGGAGGGAATTTGGGTTTTCCACCCGGATGAAGCAGGTGACCGCGCCCACTTCGTCATCTTTCATTAAAGTTGCTACGGCTTCGCGGAATGCCGCGGGCTCCGGATAGGAGTCGGAATCCACGCACGCGAGCACTTCCCCCTTTGCCATCTTTGCGCCCTTGTTGATGGAGGCGGCCTTCCCCTCGTTCTTTTCCTTTAAAAGGAGCTTTACGCCGTCCATTTCCTTGAGGAGTTCCCTTGTGCCGTCCGTGCTGCCGTCATCCACTATTATGATTTCCATTTCCCCTGGATAATCCGACGCTTTAACGGAGGTTATGCACTTCTCTATGGATGATTTGACGTTGTATGCGGGGATTATGACGGATAGGAAGGGGTACTTATCCAGTTCCGGCGTCTTTATCTCCTTCTTTTCCAAAAATACTACGAGCAGCGTCATTGTCAAGGCGAGGAGGAAGAGGTTGGGAATGAGCATCACCCAGAAATAGCCGAGGCTGCGTATGGATATGCCTATGAACAGCCCTATGAGCAAAATGGCTGCAATAGTGAATAAGGGGCGCGGCTTGCCCTCAATCTGCAGGCTCATAAGTTGGTTTCCGTGGTGAGTATTTAAATGGTTTGGGGCAAGAAGTGAATGGATCAATTGGTAGTGTTATATAGGGTACTTTAGTGCAAATAATATACTTAGGTAAGTGTTTTAAATTTTCACTAGGTAACTTGATTGGTGTGTCTGCGTGGAAAAAAAAGTAATGATGGGTATTGTGCGAGTTGTTAACGACTCACCTTTAGTTAATAAAACAATTAAGAGTATAGAATCAGATTTTGGTGTAAAAATAATTGCAAAATACAATCCATATCCTTCACAATCAAATTCAAAAAAGGTTAAACCTGATGAAATTGTTCGTTCCGAGTTATGTCTGGAATACCAGGGCGATTACGACGCAGTTAAAAAGTTTTGTTCGGCCAGTGTTGGTCTTCGCTAATTATTTGAGATGCTATAATGGTAGGGAGAGTCTGGTTGATATCTAATGTATACGGCGATTTGAATGTTGAAGATAGTCTAATAAGAGATATAATATCGTGGAGATTCGATCCAGCTACCGAAAAAGAATTTGAAAAACTTGGTTTTCCAAAAGATACAGTACAAGTCCCGCTTTTTGGGAGTAGACACCAAAAATATAAGATAACCTCTCCGGAAGGGCTAGAAATGCAATATACTAAGATGGTTGCAAAAGGATGCTCGGTTCGGAATCATTTCTATACAATTATGAAAAATTATCAATTGAAAGATACTGATTTGGTGATATATTTTGATGGTGATAAACAAATAGACTACAACGACGCATTAAAAATTGCAGAAAAATTGAAAACTAATGATTTTGTTTTAAGTCGTCGCGAAAATATTAGTGGCATTTCAGATGATCGTTTCTTAGTAGAGAAATTTGAGAATTCTTTTATTGAAGACCATTTTTCAATCGAATTGCCAGATATTCAGTGCGGATGCTGGGGACTTACTGGAAAACATCTGAAAAGGATATATAAATCATTAAATGCCGAGGGTTTTGAAATTGAACTTGACCTGACGGCATGCTCTTTAGAGGCTGGAATCCGACCTGAGTACATTGATATCAAAGTTAGATCTCCGAGTGCTACTACGTTCAAATCGAGCGAGGACCACCTTACTAAATTAGTTTTTCTAATGAATAAATTTAAGATTAATCAAACACAGCTTATAGAAAAATCACAGGTATTTGCACGTAAAAACAAACAATTGCCGATGGATTATACGAAATATTTTTCCTACAGCCAAGTGAACAACTTAACGTTCTAAGTACTAATTTTGATGCTATTTAATGCTCAATATCAATTTTCCTGATAATCAATTTCGCATCCTTCCCTTCGCCATCAATCTGTACGCTCACATAATCTGAATTGGTCCAGCCCAATAATCGTGCTTCTTGCGTGACGAAAATCACCAATCCTTGGCCTACTTTGGAAACTTTCTTGACTTTTTTCGCCGGTTTCATCGGCATGGCTATATGTATTCTCTAATTTAAAGCATCTATATAGTTTATAAATATTATATATAGTAATTTAAGCTATGAACCAAAATAATCTGATTTTGATACTCCTTGTCTTACTTGGATTTCTTTTCGCGGGTTGCACATCTGAAAAAGCCAGAGACGTGTCGCTTGCCGAAGGAACAACCGCACAGGATTTGATGCCCACTAACGATGCTTATACTGTAGTTAATGTAGACGAGTACTTAGACGTCGTTGAACCTGCGATTTCAACAGCCGCTGCAGCCGCCAATTATGATCCGACACAAGTTACGTCTGTTGCGACAAAAGTAGTTACTTTCGCGGATTGCTACCGTGAAAACGGTGTTTATAGTGGACGGGGTTACATACTCAGCGAATATCCTGCTTCTAGTGGAATAGTCTTCATAATAGATGAAACCACAGTGCAAGATCCGAGAATGTTTGCGAGATGTGCATCCAAAGCAGTTTTCGGAGTTCCTATGGCATCACTATCCGCAGGAGGAGTAGGAGTGGAAGAGTTGCCATCTAAAAGGGACCTAAAAGAGTGCGGGAATGACTACAAAATTAAAGATTTAACCTCGGACAGGACCTTTACGGTGGCATATAGTGGAATGACGTATGAATTTTGCCAAGACACGTGCGCAGAGCTGCCAGCTTGCACCGATACCTGGATGACGAGGGATTAGATGGCTGAGAAAATAGATGAAGAACAAAAAGATAAGCAGATTTTCAATGTTTTGCAGGAGTACAAACAAGCCTCGAACAATTTTGCGCTCAAACTCACAATATGTGAGATTCTAATGCTTATATCAATCATTCTAGACATCACCGTGATTGGTGCGCTTTGTGGTATTCCACTAGCGATTGGAATAATATTATATATACTTAACGAGTCCCAAAAAGTAAAGAAAAAAGGGGAGGAATTTAGGGCTCTTCTGGGTTTTGAAGAACTAAAAAGTTGGGACACTCTAATCCGAAGGAACCAATACCTGATCTTTGGCTCAATGATGACGGTCACGATTATAGGTGCGATAATAGGAATCCCGATGCTGCTATATGGGATATATCTGCATTTTACCAGAAAAAGGACAAAGTATTTCTAGAGTTGGTAACCTGTATCCGAACCTAATGGAACCAGAGATACGAGCAGGAACCGGCGGCAGTGTTTTTAAACCATTCCATACGTAATTTACGAACTTGTCTTCATCTTCTTAGATGGGGATAGGCAGTCATCTCAATTTATGGTGATGTAATGGGTAATGGAGAATTCGCAGGACGAAATATTAAAAGGAACCGGAAAAGCGGCAGGTGGCTCTCCAAGAGGTGGAAGAGGAGGGCGCTCAAGCTGAAGGAGAAGTACGACCCGCTGGAGGGCTCCCCGCAGGCGAAGGGGATAGTGCTTGAGAAGATTACGCTTGAGCAGAAGCAGCCCCACTCAGGGCTCATCAAATGCGTAAAGGTGCAGCTCGTGAAGAACGGGAAGGTCGTATCGGCATTCCCGCCCAGGGACAAGGCGATAACGCTCATAGACGAGCACGACTCCGTGGTCATTGCGGGGCTCGGCGGCTCGCAGAGGGGGCAGATGGGCTCCATCCCCGGCGTCAGGTACAAGGTCGTCAGCGTCAATGACGCGGACCTGCAGGCCTTGAGGCACAAGAAGAAGGAGAAGCCAAAGAGGTAAGCAGCATGAAGCTATTCGGAAAATACGGCACGGAAGATGTTGAGATAAAGGACCTGAGCCTGAGGACAGTTGTCTACTTCGGGAGCGCGAGCGTGCATACGTTCGGCAGGCACCAGAAGAGGCAGCACGGAAAGTTCAAAATCAACATCGTGGAGCGCCTCGTGAACAAGCTCATGAGGGGGGGCACGGGCGAGAAGACGTCCGGGAAGGTCATCAGGACGAAGGGCCGCCTCCAGGGCAAGAAGATGCAGATGATAAACGTGGTGGAGCACGCATTCGAGCTTATCCAAAAGAAGGCGAACGCGAACCCGATACAGGTCCTCGTGAAAGCGCTGGAGAACTCCGCGCCCAGGGAGGACGTGACGAGGGTGTCGCACGGGGGGGTTTCCTACCAGATTGCGGTGGACGTCTCCGCGACGCGCAGGCTTGACATGGCGCTCAGGAACATCACGCTTTCTGCGCTGATGAGGGCGTTCAACAAGCCCACCTCGCTTTCGGAGTCGCTGGCGGATGAAATCATCTACACCGCTAATGGGGATTTGCAGAATTCCTACTCAATCAAGAAGAGGGACGAGCTGGAGAGGATGGCGAGGAGCGCGAAGTGACCCTCTCGCATCTTAGGTGTGTTCAATGGGAAGAAAGGAAATCGTAGTCGAAGAAGTGCAGGCGCTGATGAGCGGCAAGGAGCAGGTCAGGAACATCGCCATCGTTGCCCACGTGGACCATGGGAAGACTACCATGACGGACTCCCTTGTGGCCAGGGCGGGGCTCATCTCAAAAGAGCTCGCGGGCGAGCAGAGGATGATGGACTTCGACGAGCAGGAGCAGGCGAGGGGCATCACGATCAAGGCGGCGAACATTTCCCTTGGATTTGAATACGAGGGGAAGGCCCATTTGATTAACCTGATTGATACTCCGGGGCACGTGGACTTCGGCGGGCACGTGACACGTGCGCTGCGCGCGGTTGACGGATGCGTGCTCGTGGTGGACTCCGTGGAGGGGGTGATGCCGCAGACCGAGACCGTCTTGAGGCAGGCGCTGAAGGAGAGGGTGAAGCCCGTAGTTTTCATCAACAAGATAGACCGGCTCATTAACGAACTGCAGTTGGACGCCAACCAGATGCAGCAGAAGCTCGTGAAAGTGATAATGGGCATAAACAAGATAATAGAGGGCAATGCGCCCCCTGAATTCAAGAAGGACTGGGTTGTCGGCGTGGATAAGGGAAACGTCGCCTTCGGAAGCGCGTTCCACAAGTGGGCCGTCTCCTTTGAGTCCATGAAGAAGAACAACATAAAGTTCAGCGACGTATACGAAACGTGCAAGAACGGGACGCACGCGAACCTGGTGGCGAAATCGCCCCTGGACGAGGTGCTCCTGGGCATGGTGATAAGGCACCTCCCCAACCCGATTGTCGCGCAGAAGTACCGGATTCCGGTCCTCTGGAAAGGGGACATAACCTCCCAGGACGGGCAGGACATGAGCGCATGCAGCTCAACCGGAACCACGATCGGGATTTGCTTCGGAATCGTTTACGACGAGCATGCGGGCGAAGTCGCCGTGGTCAGGCTGTTCTCCGGGGGGATAAAGAAGGGGGACATGATTTACGTCGCGTCAAAGAAGAACTACTATAAGGTGCAGCAGGTCGGGGTGTTCATGGGCCCGGACCGCGTGCAGGCTGAGCAGATTACCGCGGGGAACATCGGTGCGGTGGTCGGGCTGAAGGACGTTTACATTGGGGAAACGGTCAGCTCCAAGGAAGTGGAGCCCTTTGAACAGATAAAGCACTACTCCGAGCCCGTGGTCACGAAATCCATTGAGGCGAAGGACAGCAAGAACCTGAGCAAGCTGGTGGAGGTCCTGCGCAGCCTCTCAAAGGAGGACCCGACTTTGCGTGTGGAACTTAACCAGGAGACGGGCGAGCACCTGATTTCGGGAATGGGCGAGCTGCACCTGGAAATCATAGAATACAAGATCAGGAACGAGAAGAAGGTGGAGATTGAGACTTCTCCGCCCATTGTGGTTTATAGGGAAAACATAATCGGCTCTTCGCCAATCGTTGAAGGGAAATCGCCCAACAGGCACAACAAGTTCAAGATACGGGTTGAGCCACTGGACGCGAAGATAGTGCAGGCCATAATTGATGGCGTGATACCTGAGGGCACCCCGAAGGGCAAGGA
>JAGVON010000027.1 GCA_020052735.1 archaeon
CTCATTGGGGATTGGGGCCTCACCCGCCGATGGGGCCGGCACCCCTGAAGCGGCAGCGCCCCAGGGTGCGGATAGCGGCTACCTGGGCGCAGCGGAAACCCCCCTTGCAAATGAGGATGCTGCACGCACAACTGCGGCTGCGCCGGAATCGGGGGATGGGGCCGCGGAAAATGCCGGGCTTGCGCCGGGAGGGAATGTGCCGGTTCCAGAAGAGGTGCAGCTTTCAGCATCTGTGGCGGCCCCGCCGTTCCCGTTCCTTGAGGCGGGGATAGCTGCAGCAGCAATCCTGTTGCTCACGTGGGCGGCGCTCTATGCGCGCGGCGAAAGGGCGCTATGAGCCGCCCTCATTCCGTGCAGGCGCCTATTGAGGTTATGCACCCGGACTGGCCGTATCCCAGGCCGAAGCCCTTGCCCTGCGACATGCAGTCCGCGGCAGCGCTCACGAGCGCGGCGGAGGGGTCCGGGCATGCGGGGCTCTGCATGCCCTTGAGGCTGTTGAGCGCCCTTTCGGTGAGCGTCCAGCACTCGTTCCTGGCTATGCAGTTGCTTTCATCCCGGATTGGCTCCATGCTCCCTCCCCTTGCCTCGCAGGCGGATGCCTCTGCCGCGCTGGCGGCGGGGAGATATGCGCAACGGACCGGCTCAAGGCATTGGGAAACGGATACAACTCCGGACGCCTCGTGCGAGTATGAGCTGAGCGACCAGGAGGGCCCGCCCTCGTTCTCAAACTCAAAGGAGACCACGAATGGGAGGGGAACGTCCGCGCCAACATCGGCAACGCACACGGAGTATGTCCCGTCCACGCTCGTCCCTTTCTCCACCAGGCTGAACTCGGTGCATGGCAGCTCCTTGTCCGCGAAATGGTTCCCGGTCCTGAAGACGGAATAGTTGCTTATGCCGGAACCCATCACCACGTTCCGCAGTATGGTCGGCTCGGTTGAGTTCCACGACTGGTCTGTCAGGAAGTTCTTGCCCCCCCGCGCGAAGATGTCGTTCAGCGTAAGGTAGAAGTCAAAATCGTTGGCAACGGGCCTGAGGTCGTCAAACGCAAGGCCTGGCTCGGCGGTCAGCTCGCTCACCGCGGTTTCGCCGGTGTCGGTGTATACCGTCACTTTGGACCATGCGGAATCCCCGTCAACCTCAAAACTTTGCACACCCACGAGCGCCTCGCGGCCCCCGCAGTCCATCCTCCTCTCAAGCCAGACGGTAAGCGTAATGCCCTCCCCTCCGGAGAATTCCTCTGGGAATTCGTAAACAAGCTTCACCGGGGTGAATGGCGGAACTGGCGGCGGCTCGTTCTGGACAACTGTCACGTTGGGCGCCCCCGTGCCCGGCTCAGGGGATGGCGCAGGAGGCGCGGAGGGCTGATCCACGGGCGGGCTGGGGCCCGCGCATCCGAAAACCAGCAGGAAAACAATTAGCAAACCACATACGATTTCAAGGCGTCCCATATCAATCACGTTGGTTGGCAATCTCCCGGATAATTTAAAATCCCTCTCCCCGAAGGGTAGCGCATGTTCCTTGAGTTCGTGCAGGCATTCATACTGCTTTATGTCATCATGGACCCGCTGCTCTCGCTTGCGGCGTTCTTCTCCCTCACGAAGGGGATGCCGAAAAACGACTGCAAGGTGATTGCGACGCAGGCGGTCGTGGTGGCGGCAATCCCGCTATTCCTATTCATATTCATCGGGAACGGCATACTCACGGTCCTGAGCGTCTCAATGGGCAGCTTTGAGGTCGCCGGCGGCATAATACTGATTCTCCTGGGGGTGCAGATGGCGCTTGGCCTCACTTTCCCCAGGGAACAGGAGGACAACGACAAGAGCGCGATAGCGGTCGTGATAGGGACGCCGCTCATCACGGGGCCGGCGGTGATTGCGACCTCCATCCTGCTCGCTGACAAATTCGGGAAGGAGACCACGGCGATTGCGGGGCTGGCCGCACTAATTGCGATGTGGCTGGTCCTATGGTTCGCCTCTTCCATACACGACAAGCTGGGGAGAACGGGGATAAAGGTGCTCTCCACCATGATGGGCATAATCACAATTGCGTGGGGCGTGGATTTCATAAGGAACGGGCTGATGGCGTAAAGGCGGCCGGTGAAGGCGCGGGCGCAAAATTATATACTCATCCGTACCATTTGTGCGCATGTACGAAGTGAAGCTCATAACTCCGGAGGAAAAGGAGAAGGAAGTCGCGAAGATTTATGCAAGGCCCCTCTTTGAGAAGAAGGCGGACATATACGGCACCTGCATCAAATTGTTCACGGACAACGAGGATTTTTACAGGATGTGGTGCGAGAGCTTCAGCCCCATGGCCGAGGAGATAAGGCCGCACGGCAGGGTGATTGCGGTGCGGGGGGTGGCGGAAACGGGAGTTTCTGCCAGTTATCGCGAAGCGATACGGAATGCGGCTGGTGCGAAGGGGAGTGGCACCCGGCAAGCGGCTCCTGGCACTGGAAGCGGGAAGCCGGACAATGGAAGCCCCGAGGTACTTTACGAGTGGAGCTCCAAGACCGTCATCATAAAGGGATGCGACTATTACGGATGGGTGAAAAGCATAGCGCTTGCGCTCGTGGCGGAGTTCCTGGAGGACTTTTCATCTGAACATAGAAGGTATTCCGTGCATGGGAGCTACGTGGATTTCGGGGGCAGGGGCGTAGGGATTATAGGGCCCTCCGGAAGCGGCAAGACGACGCTAACTTATGGGTTGCTGCTGGACAAGAAAGCATCATTTTTGACTGATGATTGGTTTTTTGTGAGGGTTGGGGACGACGTGAGCGTCTTCTCCGCGGAAAAGAACTCTTACATCAGGGGGAATATAGAGGAGGATTGGAAGGAATACAAAGGCATCTTTGCGAAAGTCCCCCTGAAATATGATAATAAAGGGAGGGCGGTTGCGGACGTGAAGATGCTTTTCGGGGAGGAGAAGATAAAGGAGAATTCCGTGATGCGGGCGGCCGTAATCCTAACTAGGGAGCCGGGGAAGCCGCCCCTCCGCGAAGTGAAGGTGGGGGAGGCGCTCGCCTTCCTGCAGAAGAATGATTTCTGCAACCCGCACCAGCTGGTGAGGGACCGCACAAAGAGGGACGTGCGCGCCGCGTTCTTCAAGGACATGCTCTCAAGGATGCCCATCTACATCCTGAACACCGTGGAAACGCCGGCGCAGTCGCTGAAGAGGCTGGAGGAAATAACGAAAAAACTCTAGTCAGCAGAGCTTCGCGAGGATGAGCCCGTCAACCATTGAGATAACGAACCCGGCCACGAGCCATGCGAAGAGCAGCGCGGCGGGCAGGTTGATGAGCAGCATCATGCTCATGATTCCCGGTGCAGAAGCCAGCAGGAAAAGGAACAGCCCGAAGAAAACCCCTTTCTTAATCCAGCCCTGCCCCGCAAGGATTGGCGCGACCACGTGGTACGCCCAAACTATTATGAGCGAGGTTATGAGGCCGAACAGCAGCGATACGAAGAAGAACTGCGCGGGCGGAGGCCCGGCTGCCGGCATCATAAGCTTGCTCCATACCGCGGAATAGGCGGGGTCAAGGTAATAATCCATGGTGAGGATGGACTCCGCAATCCGCAGCACAAACGCCACCAGCGTCAAAAGCACGGCGGCCCCGAGCATGCGGCCGGGGCTGCAGCTTTTTGGTTTTTCCTTTGCCATGCGGATGGTTCGCGGAAAAGCAATAAGAACTTTTGCGGAGGGGGGGATGGAGGCATCTTCGTGCCCTCTGGAAAAGTGTTTAAACCCTTGGGAAAGAAGTGAATGCGATGGGATTGGAGCTAGATTTACTCATAACCGCGTTTCTTGTGTTCCTTTCGGCGTTCTTCGCCGCTTCGGAAATGGCGCTGGTCAGCCTCTCAAAGGCGAGGGTGCACGCAATCTGGGAGATGGAGAGGAGCAAGTCCGCGGAGCGGCTCAAGTTCCTCAAGGAGCACCAGGACTCCACGCTCACTGCGATAATAATAGGCACTAATTTCGTGAATGTCGCGGCCGCGGCGGTTGCAACCGAAGTGGCGCTGCAGATGTTCGGGGACGCGGGCGTCGCGATAGCCACGGGCGTCATGACGTTCGTGCTCCTCACGTTCGGGGACATACTCCCCAAAATAATCGTGGTCGGGATGGCGGAAAGGTTCATGCTGCGGTTCTCATGGGTGCTGTACCACCTGAGAATTTTGCTGTACCCCGTGGTATGGGTGCTCAAGGGCATAAGCGTCATCGCAAGGGAAAGGTTCGCCCTTGCGTCAAAATACCCCAGGATAACCGAGAGCGAGCTGCTCGCCCTGGTTGAGCTGGGCGCGACGGAGGGGACGGTGAGCAAGGTGGAGAGGGACTTCGCGTCAAACGCGTTCAGGTTCGGGCACAAGGCGGCGAAGGACGTGATGGTGCCAAGGAACAAGATGTTCGCGATGCCCGAAGAGGCGACCATCCGCGACCTCATAGACGAGATGGGGCGGCTGAAGAAGACGCATGCCAGGATACCCATCTACCAGGGCGACCTTGACAACATAACCGGGAAGGTGTACATAAAGGACCTGCTGGACTACGTGCTGCGCGGGGACACGGCGCGCCCGCTCAAGAAGATGAAACGCTCCATAAAATTCGTTCTGGAGAACAAGAGGATAGACGACCTTTTCAGGGAGCTGCAGGAGAAGCGGCAGCACATAGCGATAGTGAGGAACGACACGGGCAAGGTCGTGGGCGTTGTGACCACCGAGGACATACTGGAAGAGGTGGTGGGCGAGCTTTACGACGAACTGGAGATGCCCCCGCCGCCGAAATAGATATAAATGGTTTCGTCCAATTCTTGGGTAAGGTGTATTTGATGACAGAGCGAAGGCCTTTTGATGTTTTGAACGCGGCTTTGAACAACACGGTGGTTATCGGGCTTAAGGGCGGGGTTGCCTTCAGGGGCACAATGGCGGCATACGACGTCCACATGAACATCGTGCTGGACAAGGCGGAAATGCTCGTGAACGACGAAGTGAAGAAGGGAATGGGCACGGTCCTCCTCAGGGGGGACAGCGTCATTTACATTTCCCCGTCCTGAAAGGACTGCGCGTAAGGAGTACAGGTAAAGGGCCCCCAAGTGAAGTGGTTTGGTTCCAGCCCCGATGGTGAAGTTCCGGAGAATGGCGAAGTCCCGCAGGACTTTGCCAGTCTTCACCGCAGTGAAGCGGACTTCGCCAGACATCGCGAAGCGATGCAGGTAGCGAAGCGATGCAGGTATATGGGGCTGAAAGCAAAGAGGGGGATAAGAATGACGTCTAAAAATGAGGGGGTTCGGTTGACGCCCCGTTGCAGGGAATTGCAGCGAAGATGGGCGGAGGCCGAAATAGCTTCCCCCGCGTTTTTGACAGGGCTTGTAGCTCAGCAGCAGAGCGCTCGCTTGGCATGCGAGAGGCCGGGGGTGCGATTCCCCCCAAGTCCAAATGGCATTCAAATTTGACAGCGAAACGAAGAAGCTCGCGATCCAGGCGCTTGTTGTCGTCATAAGCCTGGGATTCATACTTGAGACCTTCGCGTTCGGGAACAGGGCACCCGTCGCGCTGGGCGGCGCCCCGCTATCGGAGAGCTATTCGGGCGTGGCCGCCGTGAAGATGACTGTTGCGGATTACCGGCCCTACCTGTACGTGGACGGCGGGCTGAACGCGAGCATGAGGGAGGCGGCAGCGGGCATGGACGGGGTGGACGAGGTGCTGGACGGGCCGGACAGGACGGTCATATCCCTTTCGGATTCAAGCGACGCGCCCGCGGTCTATTCGCAGCTGAGGAGGATGGGCGTGCTCACCTATACGCTCGCATCCGTGTCAACGCCGCCCTATTTTGAAATCACGCTCCTGAACGGCAGCACGCGCGGGGTTTCAGGCACCCGGTTTGACTACCTCATGGAGCCGATAACCCGCGTGGGCGGGAAGATAATGATGCGCATGAGCGTGCAGGCGACCGGCGGGGTCATGGACGGCATAGGCAACGTCGTCCCAATGATGCAGTTCATGGAGCTCGGGCTCAACGCGACGGTCGGGAACGGCTCGGGAAGGATTTTCTATTACACGGTGCCCTGGGAGGGCAGGAACCTGGATTTGGATAACCTTACGGCGCGGTTCGGCGCCGGGAACGTGGAATACGCAAGGAACGACAACATACTGCTGGCGGCGTCCCTCACCCCCCAGGAGATGCTGGCGAAGAAGTTTGATTACGTGGAAACGATAAGCGAGAGGTCCATCACGGTGAAGGGGGATTTCACGGACACGGGGAGGATTGCGCAGGATTTCGGCGGCGTGACTTATTATGATTCGGCGCTCGTGGTGAGGTCCGGGGAGGACCCTGGGCTTGGCTTCCCATATGATGACAGGGCGGTTTATGTCCTGGAGCTGCCGGAAACAATTGACGGCTACATCCTTTACGAGAACAGATATGCGCTGGAATACGGATCCGGCCTTGAAGGGGAAGTGCCCGTGGTGCTGAACGTGAGCGTGCTTGGGGAGACGATAGAGGAGATAAACGGGATACGCGTCCTGGAAGAGGGCTAGGCGGCCCCGGGCATCTTCACTCCAACTATCCTTGAGATTCCGTCCACGCGGGAGACGCCGAGTATCGCTTCCGCCATCCCCATTATTGCGTCGTCGTGCGTCACCACTATGAACTGGGACTGCGAGGAGATTGTGCGCAGGAGCTTGGCGAGCTGCAGCGCGTTCGCCTTGTCCAGGGACTGGTCCACCTCGTCCAGTATGTAGAAGGGCGAGGGCTTGAAGAACTGCAGCGCGAATATGAACATGAGCGCGAGGAGGGTCTTTTCCCCCCCTGAGAACGCGTCCAGCGAACTCTCCCTGTTGTTCCTCTTCACCCGTATGTGCATCCCGCTGTTGAACAGCTCGGCCGGGTTCTCAAGGTGGAGGTAGCCCTCGCCCAGGTTTATGTGCTTGAACATCTCCTTGAAATTCTCATTGACGGAGTTGAACGCCTCAAAGAAGGCGGTTTTTTTGCGCTCCTCTATTGAATTGACCATGTCTATTATCGCGTTCCTTTCCACGCGCAATTTCTCAATCTTTTCCTTCATCTCCGAGATTTCCGCGGATTTCCTTTCGTACTGCTCCGGTGCCGCGAGGTTCACGTCTCCCAGCTCGCTGAGCTGCTGCTCCAGGCTGCGCATCCCCTCCACCAGCTTGTCCTTGTCCTTTTCCTCCAATGGCTGCACGCCCTCATAAGAGCCCAGTTCCGCCTTCAGGTCCGCGATGCGCGTGTTGAGGGAGGCGAGATCCACATCCATCTGGTAGCGCTGCTTGTCCAGCTTTACCATTTCAGCGGCGACCGTCCCTTTCTTCTTACCTATCCCCTGGAGGCGCTCCTCGTATTCCCTGGACTTCTGCAGGAGCCCCTCCAGCGCCTTGTTGGACTCGCCTATCCTCTTTTCCAAGGATGAGATGGAGGATTTCAGCTCGTCCGCTCGCTTTGAGTGGCCATCCAATTTCTTCTGCAATGCGGAGAGCCCGGACCTGAGGGACTTGATGCGCTCCTCCCTCTCCTTTATGCTCTTGGAGCGCATCTCCGCCTCCCTGAGCATGGAGTCCAGCTCCGCCTTTTTGGATGAGAAATGCCTGGTGAGTTCCTGCTGCTCCTTCTCCACGCTGCGCATTGCCTCGGAGCTCTTCTTTTCCGCCTCTGCGAGCTCCTCGCCCTTGGCCGAGATGCTTTTAGACAGCTCCTTCAGCCTGGAATCGTATGCCGCCAATTTTTCGCGCGCGTGCGAAACGGATTTGTGCAGCCCCTCTATCTCTTTTGCGGCGTCGTCCGCTATTTTCCTCCTCTTTTTGGACTCCGCCTCCGCCTTCTTCGCGCTTTCCATTTCCAGTTCGCATTTCCTTATTTCCACGTCCAGCTCGGACTTCTCCTTGCGAAGGGTGGACATCTCCTCCCGCAACGCCTTCAAGTCGGAGAGGATGCCGTTCTTGCGTTCGCGGAGCGCATCCGCCTCCTTCTCCGCCTTGGAGAGCTGCGCGGAAACCGCTATTCCGCCCCTTGTTTTTCCGCCGGTTATTACGCCGGAGCGCTCAAACAGCTCTCCTTCAAGCGTGACCATCCTTGCGTTCCCTATCCCTATTTTGCGCGCTTCCGTTGAATTGGAAACCAGAATTGTGGAACCGAAGAGGAATTCCACCGCCTTCCTGTGCTCCGGCTTGAAGCGGAGGGAGTCCATCAGGAGCCCCATGCCGCCCTTTACGTCTGCGGCTTCGCTGCTGCGGATTTCCTTAAGTGGGATAAAGGTTGCCCTCCCCACGCCCGCGCTCTTCAGCTGTTTTATGCACTCCACTGCGACGGAGGAATCATCAACGACCATGTAAAGGAGGCGCTGCCCTGCGGACGCATCCACGGCCTCTGCGAACTTGGGGTCAAACTCTATGAGCTCCGCAACCGTTCCATGCATCCCATGGACTTTTCCCTTCAGTTCCGCGAGGAAGCGGAGCGCGGGGTTCATCGCGACGGGCGAGGACTGCACGCGCAGTACGGCGAGCTTTTCCCTCGCATCCAGCAGGCTCCGGTCCAGCTCGGCGCTCTCCTCGTTCAGGTCCTTCTCTTTTTGGAAAAGGCGGTCAATCATCTGCACGGATTCCGTGCGCCTCGCGGTGAGTACGGGAATGGACTTTTCGGATTTCCCCTCTTCTGTGCCGCCCTCCATGTACGCATCCGCCACGCGCTTCTTTTCTTCCGCGAGCGAGGAAAGGCGGCTTATCTCCCCTTCAAGCTGGATGCGCTCCTCGCGCACCCTTGCCGCGTCTTTCTCCAAAGAGGAGAGCTGGGTGCGCACCGCGGAAACGGCGGCGTCTTCCGAATAGCTCACCTTTTTCTTTTCCAGCGCCTCCACCTCTTTCTTGAGCGGGGCGGCTTTGGATGCTATTGAGCGTATCTCCTTCTCTTCTTCGCCAATCTCTTTTGAAACTGATGAAATGTCATTCTCCGCGTGCGCCTTGTTGTCCGCGCCGTCGGAAAGCGCCTGGGTGTGCGAACCGAGCTCTGCGCGGGCATCCTCCATTTCCCGGAAAAGCTCCTCCCTCTTCCTTTTCTTCCCTATCTCTTCCAATACCCCGGCGCGGCCCTTCTCCAGCTCAAGGAGCTCCGCATCCGCGGCGTCCATCTCTTTTTTGAGCGAGGCGCCTTTCTCCTCCACCGTGGAGAGCTTCTCATTTATCTTTTCCACGCGAGAGGTGTTGGAGCCGAGCTCCATGTGTATCATGGTTGACTTCACTTGCTTCAGGCGGTCCCTGGAAGATGTGTAGGACAGGGCGCGGGTCTTCTCCTTCTCAAGGTCGCGGAGGAACGCCTCCCTCTCCCCGAGCACGAGGTTCGCCTCGCGCATCCTTCCGTCCACTACGTCCAGTTCGCCCATCGCCTCCTTCTTCTTGTCTTCAAATTCGGAGATGCCGGCGACTGTGTCAATGATGCCCCTCCTTTCCTTGCCGCCCATGTCTATGATGCGCTGCACCTGGCCCTGGGCGATTATGTTGCGCCCGCTGTCGTCAACGGAGAATTTCTTGAGGAATTCCAATACCGCATTCCTGGTAACGCGCTTTCCGTCCAGGCGGTACATCACTTTTCCGTCCGCCCGTATGGCGCGCCTTATCTCGTGCTTCTTGCTGCCCTCGTTCAGGAACAGGGCGACGTCCGCGAACTTCGCGTCCTGGCAGATGAGGTCCTTCACCTTTTTCGCGCGCAGGGATTTGAGCGACTGCTCGCCGAGGACGAAGCGGATTGCGTCGAGAACATTTGATTTTCCCGAGCCGTTTGGGCCGGCGAGGCAGTTGAAGCCGGGCACAAGCTGCAGGTCGGCCTTCTTGAAGGATTTGAAGCCCCGCATCTTTATTTCGGAAATCGTGAACATGCCGCCTGCCTCTCGTGGTTTTGAGCGGAAATCATTCGGAAAAACAGTTTAAAAACCTGCTTAAAGCTCTTCGGGGAAGAGGGCCTAATCCATAGATGCTTTTCTCAGCTATTTTGCCCGGCTTCCAGGGCCATCCTGCGGGCCTCCTGGCGGGCGAACTCCGGAACAAACTTTGCGATATTGCTGCCTAAAAGGTCATTGGAACGGCCATTCCAGGCCAGCCATGTAACATATTTGAAGCAGAGTTCGCTGTGCTTTTTTCCATCGCTGTCACGCATGAAAGCTAGGTACTCCATTAATGCATCGTTCGCATCTGCCATGCCTCCGAGCCCAAGACTTTTCACTACGCCATTCCAAACCGCTTCTTCAAGCGCCTTTGCAGCCAACTTTTTGACCACTCGTGGAGCAGTATATGCGGGTGGATAGTAATCATGATGCCGCCTTACCCATGCCAGAGCGACGCATAACAAGTCAGGATTATGCCTTGATGCCGCCATAGCCCTCAGCGGCCTCCAATCGCCAGAATTCTTGTATATCTCAACCAATTGCGCCCCGGCCGCTATCCTCGCGGTACGGCTGACTTTCACATCCAACTCCTGCAGTTCATCGAAAATGCGCTCTCCGCGGATGCAAGATCCTAATTTTGCAAGCTTGCCATAGAAAGTAAGCTTTTCCAATATTTTCAACGCGAGCTCCGGCTGGGGATAATCATGGCGGCTTATCCTGATTATTATGCGGATTATTGCGGCTTCCCTCATCTTCTTGTCCGGGGAACTTCCGGCAAAGAAATACAATTCGTCCAGGCTCATCTTGGACAGCAGTTGCCTGTATTGGGCAACTTCCTGTTCTTTCGCCGGAACAACCTCCTGCTTCTCCGCGACCGGAACAATGCTTTCCGCGCCCTCCAGCGCCGCCTTCATCTCTTCTGCGCTCTGGAACCTTTTTGCGGTCGGCACCTCAAGGGCCTTCTGGATTACTTCCCGGTGCTTTCCGGAAATTTCCGGAGGGACCGCATGGATGCCTTCAGCCGCGTTATATACGCCATCCGCATCCTTCCTCGCCTTGAGGAAAAGGAGCGTGGCGCCAACGGAGAAAATGTCGGATTGGATGCAGGGGTTGGAGAGCGCCTCCGGCGCCAAATAGCCGGGCGTTCCCACGTGCATGGTAATCTGCGTGCAGGAATGCTTCCTGTCCGGCTCTTCGGTAACGGCGCCGAGGTCAATGAGCTTGGCCTCAAGAATGTCCTCCCCGCCCATTTTCACCACGACATTGGCGGGCTTTATGTCCCTGTGGATGATGGGAGGGTTAAGGGAATGCATGTATGCGACCGCATCAAGAACCTTCCCGATAATTGTGTTTATCTGCGCATCCGTGAACCTTCTGCCGCCATCGGCCATCTCTTGAAGGGAGTGGCCTTCCGCCCAGTCCCGCACGAGAAGGAATCCGCCATTTTCCGTATCCTCAAATGCCTCGTGGTAGGCGGTGAGGTTCGGGTGGTTGAGGTTCATGCCTGCCCTGAACTCCCTCTTTATGAGCGTAAGGAGCTTGGATGTGCCCGCATTCTCGCATTGGGCATGAGTGACTTCCTTTAGCGCAACGATTTTGTTCGTCTGTGTGTCAAGTGCCTTGTAAACAGTCGCATTTCCGCCATTCTTCGTCTCAAGCACTTCAAACCTGCCAAGAATGAGCCTTTTGGAAGGAAGGGTCTCCGGAGGTTTTGCATCAGGACCGCTCTGGGGAGGGAGACGGATTACTTTGGCGTCCTGCATACTGTAATATGTGTGTGGGAATGCTTATAAATGGTAGTTTTTGCTGTTCTATTTTAAC
>JAGVON010000084.1 GCA_020052735.1 archaeon
AGGTATTTCCTCACGAAGGAAAGGAGGGGGAAACTGAAGGTGGTGCTCACCGGCGGCGTGTTTGATGTCATACATATAGGGCACGTGCTTGCGCTCTCGGAAGCCGCGGAGCTTGGAAATGTACTAATAGCGGTGGTGGCGCGGGATGAATTCATACGGAAGAAGGGAAGGAGCCCCCTCCACAACCAGATGTACAGGACCGTGATGGTCGGCGCGCTGAGGATGGTGGATTTGGCGATTCCGGGCGCGAAGGACATGGGGAGGACGCTGGAGCGCGTGAAGCCGGACATGATAGCATACGGATATGACCAGAAGCCCATCTTCAAGCCTAAGGGGGTGAAGGTCGTGACGCTCAGGGCGCACGCGAAGCCGGATTCTGCGAATACCACGAGCATCATAAGGAAGGTGGGAATATGAGCGAAGTAAAACTCACTCTTGTGGACATAGAAATCCCGAAGGATGCGAACGTAATCCTGGGGCACAGCCATTTCATAAAAACCACGGAGGACCTGTACGAGGCGCTCGTAGAAAGCAGCCCCTCGCTGAAATTCGGGCTCGCGTTCTGCGAGGCGTCCGGCAAGAAACTCATAAGGAGCGACGGGAACGATGACGGGCTGAAGAGGCACGCGGAGAAGGAGGCGCAGAAGATTGGCGCCGGGCACACGTTCATCATCTTCCTGAAGGACGGATTCCCGGTGAATGTCCTGAACAGGATAAAATCAGTGAGCGAGGTGGTTGGCGTGTTCGCGGCCACCGCGAACCCGGTGCAGGCGGTCATCGCGGAAAGCCAGATGGGCAGGGGCATAATGGGGGTGATTGACGGCGGGAGGCCGCTGGGCGTGGAGACCGAAGCGGATAAAAAGGATAGGAAAGAATTGTTGAGAAAGCTCGGGTACAAAAGGTAATGCTTATGGAACAGAAATACGGCGAACCGGAGAAGAAGGAAAACGTAGAGACGGACATGAAGCAATTTTTGCAGTCGCGCCCTGTGCAGGAATTCACGGAGATATGGCACAAGGAAGGATATACAAAAATGGGCGTGCACGAGCTGCTCAGCGAATTGTACAGGAGGTTCAGCGGCGACGAGAAAAAAGCCATGGAGCGGGGCTCGGAAATCCTCGCCGTGCTGAAGCACATAGACCTCGGCAAGTTCAAGATAAAGAGCGAGGGGCTGCTGAAAGGGCTGAAGAAGGCGCTCGGGAAAGAGGAATAGTCAATCCCTTATCTTCATAAGGAAGAACACTATTGAGCCGCCCAGAAGCACTGCCATGGCGCGCGCAGCGAACACGTAGCCGAAGGACATCTCAGCGAGCACGCCCCCCAGGAACGAGGCGGCGATTATTCCGCAGATGTGCGCGAACCCGAATATGGAGACGTCCCTCCCCATGTTCTCCTGCTCGGGGAGGAGCGTGGATATCTTCATCGCCCCCAGCCCGTAGAGGGGCCAGCTCAGGTTGTCAACCACCATCAGCAGGAAGAAGGGGAAAAGGTCCTGGAAAAAGATTGCTGCAATCCATGCGGATGCGTTTATGATTGCGCCCGCGAACATCATCTTTTTCACGCCTTTCCGGTCTATGAGGGGCCCGAACAGGTAGCTGAACAGCGCCCAGAAGATGTAGGTGGAGGCGATGAAGATGCCGACCTGCGTCGCGCCAAAGCCGAAATGCTGCGCCAGGAAGATGTATAACACATACATGGAGGCGATGCCGGTGAAGCCGGTGCAGAAGGATACGAGCATGTTCAGCTTGCCGTCCCTGCTCTTCAGCACGTTGAGGGAAAGGTGGATGCGGTGCTTGCGCTTCCCCACCTCCGCGAAAAGCGTGGAGAGGGCGGCCAATGCGAGGCTTGCCAATATGACCACGGTGAAAAGCGCGTTGTAGCCGAAAGCGTCCAGGAACGCGCCGGCTATGGCATGGGAGAGGGCGTAGGAAAAGGCGAACGAGGCGATGTAGAGCCCCACCTTCGCGGCGCGGTTTTCCCTGTTTGAAAGGTCGGAGATGCGCGCGAGCACGAGGTTCCACTGGTTTGAGCCGGCCATGCTGGAGAGCGCCCTTCCGGAGACGTACGTGGCGGGCGAGGGGATGATGGCTATCATCGCGGTGCCGATTGCTGAGGCGACAGAATAGATGGAGATAAGGATGCGCCTTCCCACATGGTCGCTAAGCGCGGCTATCGCGACGCCAAGCAGGGCGGCCAGCAGCGCGGCGGTCCCCAGCAGGAAGCCCATGTCCGGGAGGTTGTAGCCCTGGCTGTCAAGGTAAAGGGGTATGGATATGGATAGGGCTGCGGAAACGAAACCGGAGAGCAGCCCGAAGGCAAGGGTTTTCCTAAACTCCATGGGTTGAATGGGAAGAATGGGAATAAAAATCAGGGTGCCTTGGGCTTAAACCCGGCTTAGGCATCTGCCTTTGCCTTGGCCGCTTCGGCCTCGGCCACAATGGCGTTGAGCCTCTCAAGCATGCGCGCGAGCAGGGTGTCTATCTTCTCAGTAGACTTGCCCCTCGCCATCTCAGCGATGAACGCGGCCTGCGCAGCCACCATGCCCGGCTTAAGCACAGCGGAAGCCGCGAGCACGTAATTGATGCATTTGTATATCGTGAAAAAGTCCGGCATCATGCCCACCGCGGAGCATGCCGCAACGAACGCCTTTCCGTCCCCGAGCCGCTCCGCGGCCCTGCCCAGCTTCTCCGCCGCGTCGCATATGGGCTTTGATATGCCGGCTGCGAACTTGCCTGATGCCGCAGCCCGGAGGGAAACCGCAAGCACGGCGCTTATGAACGCGCACATGGCCGCCTCGCCCAGCGGGGAGACCTTCTCGGTGCATGTTTTCTCAAGAAGCGAAACCACTGCGGCGCCGTCAGCCCCGGCGATGCCTTCTATCATGCCGACCTGGCTCTGCAGGCCGCCCATCTTAGTTGCGCTGGTTACGCGCGCCCGCATGGAATCATCAAAGCTGCGCCTCCACGGGCTTGAAACCGCCCCCGGCGCACGTGCGTCAGCGTCGCGCGGCGAGTGGGGATGCGGCCCGAATTCCGTTTTTTTCGGTACTTCCTGAACCATAATGACCGCGTAAAATGATGTGGGAATGAGTTTATAAAACATTAACGCACACTTTCTAACCCTTAAAAACCTTTTCCTGCATAATATGGATGGTAATGATGGGGGAAAACAAAACCGGGGCGGCACCAAGGCCTGACCCGGAGCTGGAGTCGCTGCGCGAACTGCTTAGTGATGGGGGCATCTCGCTGGCGGAGCGCGCCAGGGCGCTCGGCGAAGGCAAATTCTTCGCAAAGAGCCAGGGGAGGATGGCCTTCCTGATCCGTTACACTATTGAGGCGGACCCCACCATGTACGAGGCCGCGGCGATGGGGCTTCGGGCCGCACTGGATGCCGGGGCGGCGCTTGACAAGGAGATGGTGGAGATACTTGCCGAAGCCGCAAATGACGGCGGGGACGTGATAAAGGCAAGGGTCCGGGGCATACTGGAGATTAACGAGGACCGGAAGGAGGCCGGGGCGGTCAGGATGATGAGGGGGCTTCTTTTTGAGGAGGGGCCGCAGGATGAAAAAGAGGAGGTCCTGGGCAACCCGGAGAATTTCACCACCGAGGAGAGGATGGAGGCCCTCGTGGATTATGCGCTGAACGGGAGCGACTGCGGGGAATGTGCGTTTGAGACCGCGCGGAGCACTTACGCCAAATGCGCCTCGGGGCAGGACAGCAGGATAAGCTCGGGGCAGATTACGCTCATGGGGCGCGGCCTGGCCTCGGATGATGAATGCGTGAAGGCAAGGGCAGATGTGCTGCTTGCGGTTGCGGCGGCGAGGGAACCGCTTGCAGTGCTGAGCAACGCCAAGGTTGGGATGGGGAAGAGGGCGGAGATAGCCGGCAACGAGGGGCTTTTCGCCGCGCGCCTCCCGAGGTCGCTTGGCGCGCTCATTGATTTCATGATGGACGGGCATGTCTCGCCGCACCTGGCGGCAGCGGCGGACGGGAGCGCGCTCCCTGGCACTGTTGCGTGGATTAACTCAATGGCCACCTTCAAGAGCCTGCTGGGTGGCGGCGCCAGGCTTGCCGACGACCACATTAACCGGATTGCAAGCAGGATGCTGGAGGCGCCTACAGATGAAGTGAACCGGAAAAGGATGGACGCCGGGGAGATGCTGGCCGCGGTGATGGCCGCGGGCGCCATCATCCCCGAGCTCTCAAGGCGCAAGATAATGAACGCGGCCACGGAGGAATGGCCCTGCCAGGACAAGACGGGGCGGGAGGACGCGAAGCTGAGGAAGCTGTGCGCGCTCCGGGCCATGAGGCTCGTGCTGGACGGATGGCTGGGCCAGCTAAGGAGGTACAATAAGGGGGATGCGGCCGAAACGCACTGGTATTTCAGGGCCGAGGACAAGAGGGACATCTCTACCGATGCGATGCACCCGGACCTGGAGATAAAGGATGCCGCGAGGAAGGTCAAAGACGCAGTGGAGAACATAGAGACGGAGATATTTGACGGGCTGTCGCACCGCTCTATAGTGCTGGCGCAGAAGCACGCGGCGCTTATTGTGGGGATGCTGGTTGCGAACACCAGCATTGACGTGATGTACCCTGGCGACGCAACCAATCCGGGGCGCAGGAAAGCCGCGCTCAAAATGTTCCAATGGATGGTAAAGAACGGCATGGAGCTCCCGCGCCCAGCGCAGCTTGAAATCGCGGCCGCCGCGGGAAGCGTGCTGCCGGACAAGGAGTCCTGGGATTACGAATTCGCAGTAAACAGGAAGCTGTGCACAATGGATGCGCTTGAGGCGCTGCTGATGAGGGTGCTTGCAGGCTGCATAACGAATGTGGAGGGATGCGCCGTGGAATGGCCGTTGGAGCACAGGCAGCTGGGGAGCATAATGGTCAGCGCCGGGCTTAGCGCCGGGCCGGCCACTATGGACGTCATGAATTCAGCAAAACGCACCCAGGGGCTCGTAGAGGACATAAACCTCCGGCTCATTGAGGCCGGGAGGGGCGGCATGGCGCTTAGGAAGAAGGAGGCGCCCGCATGTGAAGGGGCCAAGCAGCCATCTGGCGCGAAGGTTGGCATAGGGCGCTCTGTGAACGAGGCTCCGGAAGGGAGGGCTCCGGCGGGGAGGGTTGACAAGAGGAGGGAACCTGGTGAACAAGCGTGCGGTGATGACACGCCGCTGGTGCTGGACCCGAAGAGGCGGGCAAGAGAAGAATTGCGGCAGAGGCTGGCCAGAAGGCCCGGATTCCGCAGCGGGGCCACTCCGGAGGTGGAGACCTGCCCTGACCCGGCAAGCCAGCCAAAGAGGCTGGTGGTGCCGGTTGTGCCGCCCGCAAGAAGGAAACCCTAGCGGTTTTTATAGTTTCCCCGGGTTAGCCAGCCCATGAAAAGGAAGGTTCTGATTATAGGGGCGGCGGGGAGGGATTTCCACAATTTTAACGTGTTTTACCGGAGCAACCCGAACTATGAGGTGGTGGGA
>JAGVON010000105.1 GCA_020052735.1 archaeon
GAAGGAGGACAAGATAATTGATAAGCTCCCTCCGCTCTCGCGCATAAGGTACCTCGCGCTGCTCCGCAGGAGGAAGGGGCTGGAGCGCACCCTGCTCGCCGACCTCCTCATCGCGGACGTGGAGTTCATGGAGGCGGTCAAGAAGAGCCTTAAGGGGCTTAGCCTGCGCGAGCTTGCGGGGATTGTGAGGAAATTCAGGGGCCTCCTCGGGAAGAGCGAGGGAAAGCCCGCGTCCGGGGCTTGATATCTTTCAAATTCTATAAGCTGAACAAAAAACAAGCCGAACAACAATAATTATCCGATATAATGTGGGAGGATAGGGAGAAGGAAATGGGGTGGGGTTGATGAGAATCTTCCTTCTCCCTCCTATCCTTGCCAGCTGGTACGCATGATTTCCTATTGCGGAAGGAAGAAAACCTTCCTCCCTACCTGCCTCTTTGAAAGCAGCCCAAGGGCGCTCAGGCGGTTCAGGCGCGAACTCGCGCCGTTCTTCCCCTTGTATCCGAACTTCGCCTGCACGTCGTCCGCAGTCGCCTTCCCCCTCTTCCGGACGAACTCCACTATGTTCTCGTCCATCTCGGGGATGAGCGGCTCCTCCAGCTCCCGGGGCTTCTCAAGCGCCTCAAGCCGCTGGAGGAGGTTCTTGAGTATCCGGTTGGTGTTTTCCCTTTCCTCAAGGAGCTGGAACATCAGCTCCCCGAGCACCACCGGATCCCTGAACTTCTCCATGTTCTGCTGGAGGTCCGCCGAGATTTTTTCCCGGAGCTGCGGGCTGCCTATGCTTTTAAAGTTATCCTTCGTATCCATTGTACCAAGCTTCCATGGCGCGTTTGGAAATGTGCGCCGGATGTTTCGGGGAAATCCCGAAACAATCATGACGTTGTCATGATAGGTTTTTTAAACCTATCGTAGCTCTCCCGTAGAAAAATGTGATTTTAATGCCCCTCAAGGAACTCACGCATGAAGTCCTGGACGCATTCCTGAAGAAGAACCAGAAGAAGATGAGGAAGACCAACGACAAAATCCTTGCGGAGCTCATGCTCTCATTCTCAAAGGAAATGTTCCGCCTCGCCGTGGCATCATACGTATTGTCCAAAATCCTCTCCAAGCCGCGCTTCTACGGCCGCGCATACAAGGAGGCGTTTGAAAGGATGGCGCAGGTCCTCGGCCACATGGAGAGGAGCGCTGGCAACCCCGAGGGGTACAACATCGCAGCGGACAACCTTGAGGAGACCATCAGGCAGATGGAGAGCGAGGACCCGCGTTTCGTAAAGACGCTCATGGAGAAGGGGAAACTGAAAACGGCGGCAATCCTTTATGCGCAGGGCATGAGCCTCTCCCTCGCCGCGGAGGAGACCGGCATCTCCAAGCAGGACATCATGGACTATTCCGGAAAAACCATGATGGCGGACCGCGTCGCCGAGGCGGTCAGGATATCCGATCGCGTGAAGAAGGCGAAGAGGTTTTTCGGGGGTTGAGCATGACGGAGAAGGACATCATCTGCGATTCCAGCGCAATCATTTCTCTTACCGACTCGTGCCTCGCGCACGTCATCTATTTCCTGAAGGAAAAAACCGGGGTGAAATTCCTCCTTCCCAAATCCGTTGTCTATGAGTGCGTTGAAAAGCCCCTGCACATCCCGAACAAGGACTACCGCTTCTCCGCCCTCAAGATAAAGGACATGATACACGACGGCATCCTGGAGACCGTGGATGCGGACGTCTCCCGCGGGATAGCCGAATTGCAGAAGGCGGGCAACTCCGTCTTCTTCGCGCGCGGCAGGCCCATCCAGCTCATCCACGCCGGGGAGGTGGAGATGCTGGCGCTCGCCGAGGAGCTGGAAGTGAAGAATGTGCTCATGGACGAGAGGACCACCCGCCTGCTCATAGAGGCGCCCCTCAACCTGAAGGAGCACCTGGCTAAGGAATTGCATGTTAACATAATGGTGAACAACAGCAGCCTGCAGAGGATGCAGGAACTCACAAGAGGGATTAGCGTAATCCGCAGCACCGAAGCGCTCATCGTCGCCTACGGGATGGGCTTCCTCAAGCACTTTGACGATATAGAGAAGGATGTGGCGGAGGCCGCGCTGTACCGGTTGAAGAGCGCCGGCTGCGCCATCAGCTTCAAGGAAATTGAAGAGTACATGAAAGGCGTGTCCTGAATGGAAGAGGGGAAAGTGCGCATTGCGGTGGACAAGCGCGAAGCAGGCTTCGCCGAATTGTTCAAATCCCTGGGGGCGGAGGTGGAGGAAGCCACCCTCCCCGTTGCCGATTTCATCTGCTCCGAAAGAGTTGCGGTGGAAAGGAAAACACGGGACGATTTTGAGAAGTCCGTAATGGACATGCGCCTTTTTGAACAGCTCAAAAGATTGAAGGAAAGCTACCCCCGCGTCGTGGTCGTGGTGGAGGGCGAGGGCAACTCAGGAATGCTTTCCAAGGAATCCCTGATGGGCGCCTACTCCTCCGTGCTCGCTGATTTCGGCGCCTCCGTTTTCTTTACCAGGAGCCCTGAGAAGACCGCGGAACTTGTTTTCTACATATCTAAGCACGAGCAGCTCGCGGAGAAGAAGCCCATGCGCATCACAGGCGCGAGGAAAGGTTTGACAATTGCGCAGAACCAAAAAGCGATAGTTGAGATGCTCCCCATGGTCGGCCCGAAGATAGCGGATTCCCTTTTGGAGCATTTCGGGAGCGTATGGAATGTATTCAACGCAAGCGAGGAGGAACTGCTGAAAGTGGAGAAGCTGGGCGAAAAAAGGGCCCGCGCAATTAGGAATACAATAGATGGAAAATATGTGAAACCATCATCTACTTCTTATCAAGATTAAGGTGCTCCTTCAGATAATCCAGGACGTGCTCCTGGAAATGCCTGTTCGTGGGATGCCCCAATTCCGCCCCCGCCTGCAGAAGGTAAGGGTGCGGAGAGAAGTGCGGCACCGTCACGATGTATCCCTCCAAATCCGCGGATGCGAAGATGTTCCCCATCTCCCCCCTCGCCCCGTAGATTTTCCGTATGTAATCCGAGCGCATCGCCTCCTCCTTCTTCAAAATCCTGCCCTCCACGTTATGGTGGAGGAAATTGAAGGAGATTGCGTGCCCCTCCGCCTCTCCGGTAAGGAGATTTTTTGCCTTCTTCCTGCAATCCACGGAGATGGAGAGGTTGGAGCCGTCCCATTTCACCTTGTATTCCTCTTTTGTGAAATGGAACAGGAGATAATGCCCGAAGAATGTGCTCCCCGAATCCTGCGCCACGGATTTGCTGAACAGCACAAGGTAATCATCTGAGAAGAAAATGGAGCGTGTGGAGCCGCCGGAGAACATCGCGCCCATCCTGTTCCCGTCCAGCATCAATTGCTGGAAGTAATTGTTTATGAGCGTATATGCATTCCTCGCCTCAAACAGGGGAGCGTGCAATACAGGAGGGAAATTTATCGTAGTCAAAAGAGAGTGCCCCACCGAAGGGAATTTCTCTTCCTTCCCCTTTGTTTTTTCAATTAGCTTCATATCCTCCTGCACGGAGGCGTCCATCCTTGATTCGTAAGATGAGTTTTCAGCGGCAATGCAGAGCCGGCACATGTCAGTCCCCGGTTTTCGGCTTCGGGTTGCCCGTCTTCCCAGAACCTGCATCTTTCTCCGCCGGCTTCTCCTCGCCCTTCCCTATGTCTATCTTGGAAAGTCCAGGCACGCGGCTCCTCAATGAAATGAGCAATAATGCCTTCCTGGTCTCGTCCTCGTTCCCTTTCAGGGCCTTGAACCTGAGCCTGAGCACCCCGTCCTTGAGGTCCCAGCTCTCCGCAACCCCGGAATCCTCGCATATTGCCTTCACCTTGTCCTCCTGCTTCTCATACACATCCACGAGCTTCAGCGTATATTCCACGTGCTGCCCGGCAAATGGGTGGTTGAAATCCACCATCACCCTGCCGTTGCCCACGCTCTTCACTGTCCCGTACGTCCTTCCCTTGTCCGTATCAACGTGTATTACCAATCCGGGCTCAGGATTCACCCGGTATTTGAGAAATTCGGAGAGGGACATTATCTTGACCAGTTCCTTCTTCCTCCCGCCGAACGCCTTCTCCGGCCCGAGGCCCACCCTCTTCTCCTCGCCCCTGCCCATCTTCGCAATCGCCTCAAAGAGGCCGGGTATTATCCTGTCAAACCCGTACGAGAGGAGCAGAGGCCCCTCCTTGCCGTGTAGCCGTTTTGCTGTTTCCCCGGCTGTGGAGTCAAAGACGTTGCCGTCCCCGTCCCTCCCTTCCAGACCGAGGAGTATGAGGTCTCCCTTGTTAACCATGAATCCACCAAGTGCAGAAAGGAATTTTGGAGAGTAAGGTTTTAAATTCAGGCGGAGGGGGATTTTAAATAGGTTTGCGGGCTTAAGGATTAGACTGCCCCAGTAGCTCAGCGGTAGAGCGCTCGCCTTGTAAGCGAGAGGCCGGGGATTCAATCTCCCTCTGGGGCTTGCCGGCAGTGTAGCATATTTAAAGGGTTGCTCTTGAATATCCTACAGAATGCTCATCAAGGTTGGTTTTAATGGGAAAGTTCGCGGAAGCTGACGCAGTCATATCCCGGATATGGATTTGCAGGAAATGCAAGGGCAGGAACAAGGCCGGCGCCAAAATGTGCAGGAGATGCGGCTCCATCTACCTCAGGCCCAAGAAGAAGGAAATCAGGGCCAAGAAGTGAGTCTCCAAGAGGAAGAGGGGGAGCGCCCCCTCCCCTTCGCTCTCCGCCCCTCTTACGCTGCAATTCCTTGCAACGGGGCGTCGACCGAATCTCTTTAGGGTAATCATACCTCCCCCCTACTCCACTTAGCAAGCCCTCTGCCCGTACTCCTTATGCACTGTTCCTTCCCAGCGTTAGCCAGGGCTACGGGTGAAAAACAGTTTATTCTCACAGAACAGACAGAAATAGAAAACAAAAAACGGGGCCTCGCCCCCGGCCCCCCCGCCTGCTTCCCCAAACGCCTAGAAGAGGTAATTCCTCTTTGGGCCTTTGTAGTCCTTGTCCGAAAAGCTCGTGCGCTTCAGGGAATCAAGCCCCTCTGCCAGTTTCCTGCTCAGCTCCTCCAAATCCATCCTTCCCCACCTCTGTGGTGAGGTCAAAGCGGCTTTATAAAAAGACCTGTAATGTGCGACAGGACAATCTCGGAAACACTTATAAAACCAAACTACCATACCCCATAATGGACCGCGCAAAGGTGAAGGAGGCGCTTGCCCTCGTAGGGCTCACCCCCATAGATTCGGAGATATACCTCTACGCGTCCGCGAACCCGAACTGCCGCGCAGGCAGGATAATCTCCGAGCTTGACCTGAACCGCTCCAAGGTATATGATTCCCTGAACAAGCTATCCCGCCTGGGGCTCGTCTCCTGCGTGATGACCAATTATGTGAAAAGGTACGCATCCACCGGCCCGGAGATGCTCAGGAGGATATACGAGAGCCGCTCCCAGGCGATGGGGGAGACGATAGATTACCTCTCCACGCTCAACATCGCGCCGGGGGAGAACGTGGGCGTGAGGATGCTGGACGGGGAGGAGGGCTACAAGTCCATCAAGGACCAGTTCCTCTCGCGCATGGGCCGCGGGGACGAGCTGCTCATAATGGGCGCCCCCATCATAGTGTTTGAGCGCCTTGAGCATTATCTGTTGCAGTTCCACAGGCGCAGGCGCACGATGGGCGTGGACATGCGCGCCATCTACGACACGGACGTGAAGAAGTACGGCAAGATTCGGGAAAAATGGAGCCGCACGCAGGTCCGCTACCTGAACCGCGGCTCTGCCGCGTGGGTGGAGGTATTCAAGGACGGCATCCTCATACCCACCTTTGCCGACCGCGCCATCACCATAGGGATTTCCGACCCATCCATCGCCGCCTCCTTCCGCAATTATTTTGAGTCGCTCTGGAAGGGCGCGAGATAAGCTATATATACACGTTGGGCGAATTATGCGCATGGAGTTTGTTTCCACCGCTGAAATCACACTTCCCAAGGACCCCCTTGAATGGGTGGTGGGGCAGGAGAACGCGATCAGGATTTCGCGCATATGCGCCTCCCAGAAGAGGCACATGCTGCTTGTAGGTGCGCCGGGCACGGGGAAAAGCATGATTGCCCGCGCCATTTCTTCCCTTCTTCCCAAGCCCACATCCGAAATTTCCGTCCTGCACAATCCCTCCAGCCCTGAGAAGCCCGTGCTTTCCATCCGCTCCGGGGACATGCTCAAAAACGAAAAGCCGAAGGAATTCGGCGTCGTGTTCCTTCCAGGCGAGGCGCCGGAATTCGTCTCCGAGCAGTTGGGCATGCGATGCAGGAGGTGCGGAGGGCTTTCCCACTCCCGCGTCCCTTCCTGCCCGCACTGCGGCGCGGACAAGGTGCGCCGCCCAATCATCGGGCTTGCCGGGCCAGACCGCTCCCAGAAAACCGTCGTGGAGGCGGTGCGCCTCCGGAAGGACGGGAGCGAGGAGATGATTGTCTATGAGCGGACGACAGATGACAGGGTAAGGATGCTCACCGAAAAAGAGCTGAAAGACAGGAAGGATCACGAAGCGAAGATGATGAGGAAAGTTATTGTCCCCCTTAACCGCCCATCATTCGTTCAAGTAGTGGGGAATAATGAAACGGAATTGCTTGGGGACGTGCGGCACGACCCGTACGGGAGCCATCCGGAAATAGGGACGCAGCCATATACGCGCGTGGTTGCGGGAGCCGTCCATGAGGCGCATGAGGGCGTTCTTTTTGTGGACGAGATGGCGACTCTTGGGGAAACCCAGCGCTTCCTTCTCACCGCGATGCAGGAGAAAAAGTTTGCAATCACCGGGAGGAATCCCAACAGCGCGGGGGCCGCAGTAAGGGTGGATGAAGTCCCCTGCAACTTCATCCTGGTCGGGGCGATGAACATAAACGACCTGGGCAAGCTCAGCCCTGCGTTGCGCTCGCGCATAAGGGGGAGCGGCTACGAAGTTCTATTGAATACAAATATGGAGGACACCCCGGAGAACTGCGCGAAAGTTGTGCAATTCGTCGCGCAGGAAATCAAGGGGGACGGAAA
>JAGVON010000099.1 GCA_020052735.1 archaeon
CCGGGATTGCAATCCCCGCCCACTTCTTCTCACGCACCACGCCGAAGCAGACCGCCGCCGCGGCGACCGTGAACAGCCGTATGAAGCCGATTGCGTCCCAAGTGAATTTCCCTAAGAAAAGCTTGGATGCGAAATCAGCCGCGACCGCGGAAATTGCGCCGATGCCCGGGCCCATTATGCCGCCGCCAACCGGGCCCACGAACTGGAACATCGTGAAGCTCTGCTGCTGCGAGCCCACTATGTAAGAAAGGTTCACGGCTGAGAACGCGAAAGACAGAACCGAGAACAGGACCAGAAATACCCCTAGCTTTATGTTTTTGTCCATAATCCCACAACTGGAATTTAGCAAAGCAAAGTATAAAAGCAATTGCCCCGCGCCGCGCTTGCGCAAGAGAAATAACCGCATGCGCAATCAAGTGTGAAAAAGTATTTTTCAAGGATTATTTTGCCCTTCACGTGTATTGTTAGTTTTTAATAGAGGTCTTTTATGGAAGGAAGCTATATAAACCTTAACAAAGGTATTTAGTAGGTGTGATTATGCAGAGCACAGGTTCCACGCAAAGAAGGCAGAATTTTGGCCAGGCAGTCACAATGCCCCCTATCGTCGGGGACGACGGCGTGCAGCGCGAATACGTTTTCCGCGGCAGGACGCAGGCGGAACAGCAGGACATTGAGTCCATGGGAAGGCAGCTCAACCGGCTCTCGCTCCAGAACGACGGCATAGTCCCGCTCTCTGCAATGCCGCAGGAGACAAGGGAAAAGTTTGACAGCCTCGTTGAGGGCGCGCAGGACGCGCGCGTCATATACCAGGAACACACCTATCAATGCCTTGAGGTGAGGGAAACCGGGGCGCTTTCCTTTGAGCAGGAAGCGGTGGCGATGGCTCCGGGGGAAGTCATCTCCAGGGAGGAATGGGAGGCCAGGGTTACCATGATTTATTTTGACATACCCGCGGGCACCACTGCCCATGTCTCATTTGAAAGCGGCCCCAGCGAAGTGCCGATGGGAGGCCGTTTCAGGTTCTATTGGCAGGGCGTCCCTCCCGCGAACCTGGAGGATTTCGTCGCGAGGGCTGATGAATGCCTGGTTCCGAACAACAACGGCGCCTCAGGCACATGGACGGGATTCAACAGCGAGGGGCAGATGGTCACGTTCGACATCCGCCCGGATGACAACACGCCTACCACCAGCGACACGCAGGCAGCGGTCATTTATAACCTCAAGGTTCTCCTGGGCCAGCGCAGCGGCCTTGTTAAAACCGAGACCCCGATTGGGGATTTGAACCCGCCGAACGTGAGGCCGAGGCAGGCACAGGAGTGAGCGGTGTTCCGATGGGCACTGAAAGGACGCCTTGGTTTTGTTCCGCAACTCAATCACATGTTCAGCCACAAACTCCGAAAAATAAAACGAGGCGCGGGTTCCCAAATAAGCCTTTAGCCCTCGCAGCCGCCGCGGCCTTTTCCATATTTTTGCTGCATCCCTCAAAATCTGATGCATCTGCCAACATGCCTCCGCGCGCACCGCCGGTGCCCAATCCCGCCGCAACGCAGGCACGCCCATCCACGCAATTCGTGATTCCACAGGCCCCTGCGTTCAGCTATGGCGGCGGCGCCCTCGGGCTGGAGAACTCCCCGGACGGCCTCTCGCTTGTATACAGCAAGGAAGGGCAGGCCCCCAACCGTGTTCCGCTGGACGTGGGCTTTGAAGGCATTATCGGCAGCATAACCGCGGTGCATTATGGAATCGGCAACTCGGTGATCATGGCGGCGAGGGAGGCGGAAGGCCAGCCGACCGAATATTATGCAGTCATAACGCTCGGCGCAAGGGACGTCGCGGAAGGGAAGACAAAGCTTCCGGGAAACGAACTCCTCAATTCGTACGCGGTCGTGCTTCCGGAAGTGCCGCTCGCATCTTCCCTCACGGAAAGTGCGCTTTTCGTTTTCGCTGAAGGCGGCGTGGTTAGGTTCGTCCCGCTGGACGGCGACGAAGGCAGGACGTGCAAGCTCAGCGGGCTGGACGGGGTCGGCGCGCAGAGCACCGCGATGGAATACATGGGCCTGTACTTCATCATGCAGCCGGGCGCGGTCCCGCTGTATGTGGCCAAGAGGGACGGCGATGATTTTGAGACCGTGCCCTGGAATTACGCGCCTGGCGCCGCATTCACCTCGCTGAGGGTGGAGATGGGCGAGAACGGTTTCACAATAGTTTTTGCAAGCCCAGCTGGAGAGATGAGGATGGACGTTTTCGTCCCAGAGGAAGGCGGCCTGCATTCTGTGGGCGCCTCCATGCACAGGTGACGCCCGCCCTGCGAAAAAGCTTTTATTCCTTCCCTCCGTAGGGGCAGCATGAGAACGCTCTTCATCCTCCTTGGCGCGCTTCTTCTGGCATCGCTCGCATATTCCGAGCTCACCGTTTTCGCGGCGCAGATACCGGATTCCGGCGCGGTGAGCTACTCGGTGGCGCAGAGGGGCGCATCCGGCTCCCACCTCTCCATAACCGTGAAGAAGGGGGACACGCAGGTGCGGGCGTTTGAGGTCCAGGATTTCAACGGCGTTGCGAGCGGGTACGTCCAGCTCGCGGAGAGCGGCACCTACCGCCTCATCGCGGTGGAGTCGGACAGCGGCGACTACGCGGAGGCGCAGTTTGAGTTCTCCGCCCCGCAGCCATCCGTCCCTCCCTCCAGCACGCCCCCGTCGCTCGTGCGCGGCGTGCCCGATTACATCATTTGGATTGCGGCGGCGCTGGCAGCCGTGCTGGTGTTCCTGCTTGTGTTCGGAAACCCGCTAAGGCAAAATCCCAAAAAATGAGAAACACCTTTTTCCTCCTTTAAGGCCATCTCTCATTCAGCACATTTCCAAAAATTGATTTTCACCTATTTACAGTTATCAAAACACCTTCGCTGCGTAATGCTTATAAATGCTCTCTACGCGTATATAGTGGGTATCACTATGGTTTCTGGCACCGTCCCTGCAACTAAGGAATCAACGACTTCTTTCAGCCTGACGCAATCCCTTACATCCGACAGGATGGTCGCCGCGCGCGCGGTTGATGTGGAGATGAATTTCACACTCCCGGGCGGGCGCGGGAACGCCGCTTTTGAATCTGCCCGTGTCGCGCTTGCGCGCGAACTGGACGGGTGCGACTTCACCGCCACTTTGCAAGCATTCATAGATTCACACCGCGGCCAGATAAATTACGTAAATGTAAATGGGCAGCGGATGGACGCGGGCTGGGCGCTCTACACTCTTAACGATTATATTGAAACCCAGATGGAGGCGGGCACGTACCGCGTGTACCCGATGCCATCAACCCCCATGCCCACGGAAGCCGGGCAGCAGGAAGAGGCGAGGCCGCGTGTCATTCAGCCCACAAGGCTGGAAGGGGGCGCGCAGCCGGCGGTCAGGAGCCCATTGGATTTCATGCAGCGGGAGCAGCCGGCGGAGCAGGAGGAGCGCACCCAGGCGCAGGAAGAACAGGCGCGCACGCAGGTTGAGCGGCCGGAAGAGGCGCAGCCGGAAGTTGCCGAGCCCCCGCCGCAGATGCAGGAGCAGGAAGGCGTTCTCCTCACTCAGGCGGAGGCCGCGGCGGTTGAGGCGGTGCCAGAAGCCGTGCGGGAGCAGGCAAGCGAGCAGGTGCGCGAGAACGTGCAGGCGATAAACGCCGCGGTGCCGGTGATGCCAAGCCCGCTGGATGGGGTAATCAGGACCTCGTACCATGCAATGGTCCTGGACATGTGGGCCGAGCTGAACAGGCTCTGCGGCCAGTCGGAGATAATCGCGGACAGGCTCAAGGCAGTCACGGAAATGTATTATGGTACGCTCGCGCGGCTGGAGGATGCGAGGGGAACCCCCGGCGTTAATGCGCTGCAGAACAAGGTGCGCGAGCTGGAGGGGCAGATGAGGGAGCTCCAGCGCCAGCTTGACCCGCTGTTCGCGAAGCAGGGGCAGCTCATGACGGACATTCTCGCATACATGCCAGATGCGTTCGCAGAGGCGATGGCCGACACGAGCTCGGACAGGGAGCTGCTGCTTGCGGACCTCACCAGGATAAGGGACGATTGGAAATCCAACCAGGAAAAGATAATGGCCGCGCTTTCCATCAGGGAAATCTCAGGCGACATTTCCTCGGACAGGGAGTTGCTCGCCGCGTTCGCGGCCGCCCGCAGGGGCTCCATAGAGAACATGTATGACGTTTTTGCGCGCATGGTGCAGAACGCGCCGCAGATAGGGACGCAGCTCGTGGACTGGGCCGCGCTCGGCCGCGCGGTGGAGGAGAGCATAGCAAATATGCAATTCAGGCCCTTGGGCGTGCATGCACCGGTGCTCGGCGAAACAACGGGCGGGGCGTTTGAGTTCCGCTCAAGGCGCGGCACGTTCAGGATAGAGGTCGCAGGCGAGGACCTCTCCAGCATGACGTTCGCGGAGATGAAGAGGCGCATGATGGAACTGGTGAACGACCCTTCCATCAGCAACCAGCAATTGCTGGGCATGCTCACGGTTGAACAGATTCGCACGGGCGAGGAGCCATACCGCTTCAGGAGCAGGTACCTCCTGCGCACCACGTTCTTCCAGGACTACGCGAGCGGAAACATAAGGGTTTTGGAAACCGCGCCGCTCTCCGCCACAGCCATCCCAACAGGCACTTATGAGGCGGCACATGCGCCAGTGGTGCCGGCCACGCCCACGGCGCCGGTGGCCGCTGAAAGGCCTCTAGATCGGAAG
>JAGVON010000033.1 GCA_020052735.1 archaeon
ACCGAAAATAATTAAAAGAGGTGAAATATAATACTTATACCTATGGCACGGACGAAATTTATTGTTGTCATGGGTTCAATAATGTCTGGCCTTGGGAAAGGCATCTTATCTTCTTCTATCGCGCGCCTCCTCAAGAAAAGGGGGTACAAAGTGCTCCCCTTCAAGTTTGACGGATACCTCAATGTGGACTGCGGCACGATGAACCCCTTCAGGCACGGGGAAGTTTTTGTGCTGGACGACGGCTCGGAGGTGGATATGGACTTCGGGACGTATGAGCGGTTCCTGAACCAATCCTTAACCGGGAAATCCAGCATTACGGGCGGCAAGATATTCAAAAAGGTCATAGAGAAGGAGAGGAGGGGGGACTACCTAGGCAGGGACGTGCAGTTTGTGCCCCACCTCACGGATGAAATCAAATGCTGGGTGAAGTGCGTCGCGGAGGAGGAGAAGGCGGACATAGTGCTCATAGAAGTGGGCGGAACGGTCGGGGACCTTGAGAACGGGTATTTCATAGAGGCGATGAGGCAGCTGGGGCATGAACTTGGGAAGGATTTGCTTTTCATACAATTGACATTTGTCCCGACGCTGGGGAAGGGCGAATTGAAGACGAAGCCCACCCAGCATGCGAATAGATTGATACAAAGCATGGGGATACGGCCGGAAATAGTGATATGCAGGGGCGACGAGCCGCTCACCAAGGAATCCAAGGAGAAGATTAGCCTCTATTGCAACGTCCCTCTTGAGAACGTGCTGGACGACCCGTTCGTGCAGACCGTCTACCAGTTGCCTGAGATGCTGGAGAAGCAGAACCTTTACGAAGTTCTGGCAAACCGATTGGAATTGAGGAAGGATGCGGTGGAGGAGAGCGACTGGGAGAAGCTGGTAGGGAGGATAATCAAGCCGAATGTGGAACTGCGCGTGGGGGTGGTGGGCAAATACACCTCTGTGAGCGATGCGTATGTGAGCATCAAGGAGGCCCTGGTGCATTCCGGCGCGGTGGTCGGGGCGCACGTTAGGATGGATTTCGTGGAATCCACGGACATTGAGGAAAAAGGAGTGAAGGAATTGGAAAAATATGATGCGATCATAGTGCCGGGAGGGTTCGGGAAAAGAGGGACGGAAGGCAAGATAAAGGCGATACAGCATTGCAGGGAGAACGGGGTGCCTTACCTCGGATTATGCCTTGGGATGCAATTGATGGTCGTGGAGTATGCGAGGAATGCATGCGGGCTGAAGGGAGCGAACTCCACGGAGATGGAGAAGGATACGCCGCATCCGGTGATTGATATTCTGCCTGAGCAGGTGAGCATCATAGAGAAGGGGGCGACGATGCGCCTTGGGGCTTACCCGTGCATATTGAAGGAGGGGACGAAGGCATTTGAGTTGTATGGGGAGAAGAACATAAGCGAGAGGCACAGGCACAGATATGAAGTGAATCCGAATTATGCGGGGAAATTGGAAGAGGGCGGGTTGATTATCTCTGGATTATCCCCGAAAAACAGCATAGTGGAGATGTGCGAATGGAAGGACGGGTTCGGCGTGGGGACGCAGGCGCATCCCGAGCTGAAGAGCAGGCTGGAGGCGCCGGCGCCTTTGTTTGTGGGATTATTGAAAGCTGCGCTTAAGAGAAAGAAAAAAGACTAGGGCACCCGACCGGAAGGGCTAGAGCCCGATTTCCTTGTGCGGCACGGAGGAGAGCGCATTCCTCAGCCGGTAATCGTCTATGATGAGGCCGGCCTTCCTCACCTTCTCGTGCCTTCCCCCCGCCTCTTCCATGACCGAATCAACATAAAGGCCGAAATCAGAGAGGTTGCGGGAGCCGTCCTCCATCATCCTTGCGAGTATTTTTGCGACTAGCCCCCTTCCGGCCTCGTCACTTCCCCAGATGCTGAGCGAGAGTGCGACCTGGTCAACGAAAAAGTCCCTGTCCAGCTCGTTCATCCCGTCCCATACGCGAACCAGCCTGGCCTTCGTTTGCTCATCAACGTTGTCAAAGACCCCCATCCCATCACCACTTGCCCAGCGGGGCGGTGCTCTTCTTTTCAACGCACTGGTCAAAGAGAAGCCCCAGCCTGTCCGCCATCTGCTGCGATTTCCTGTCAACGGTAACGGTGGGCAGCTCCTCCGAGCGCCTGTACGGGACCTCGGAATATTTCATCCTGCCCTGCTCTATCCGTTCTTCTATATTCCTTAGAGTATCATGAACAGAAGTCTTTTCCCGGGTGCCTTGTTCCCGCGCCATCCCAACACCGAATGTTTTGCTCTGCCCACATTTATATTGCTTCACTTTATCTTGATTTCAAACTCCGGCTCCACCTTCCTCCATTCGCCCATGTAATGCTGGTAGAGGGTTTTGGTGGTGGAATCATAGACGAGGCTGGTCGTGTTCGCCGCTTCGGTGGGGCGGTCCACCTCAATCAGCGGGAAGCGGTATATCCAGGGGATTTTCTCCCTCAGCTCGTTCCGCTCAACGAAGGAGACCAGCTTCTTCTCCTTCTTCTTTTGCTCGCACCATTCTATCACTTTTTTTATCTCGTCCGCCGTTGGCATGCAATCACTTCTTCACCACACACACTACGTCGCCGTCCTGGAGGACGTGGTCCGGGCCGACGCGCTGGCCCTGGAATTTCGCGCTCTTTCCCCAGATTAATGCATATTTGAAATCCTTGAGGAAGCCCTTCGGGAGCTTCTTGCACAGGTCTCCTATCGTGGCGCCCTTCCGCATAATCATCGGCTCGGTCCATTTGATTTCGCCTGTGCGGGGCTTGGTGTAGATTTTCATGAATCCCAATTTTTCGTAGATTGCTTTCTTCAGCTCATCAATCCCCGCGCCCCTGTCCGCGGAAATCCCGATTGCGCCGGGCGGGAATCCGGGGGGAATCCCTTCGGTTAGGTCCACCTTGTTCACGACGACCAAGGATTTGGAATAGACGCGGTTCC
>JAGVON010000100.1 GCA_020052735.1 archaeon
CAATACGCTTAGGGCTGCTCCTTCCGGCCTGACCCGGTTCGCATAAAGCTGCCGTCCCGAAAGGGAGGGCTTCGACGCCTTAGGTGAGAGGCGCAAAACACATGGGTCACGCCCCGGGCATTAGGCCCGCCTAAAGGGGATTTGCGGAGTGGGGACCCCTGGCCCCCGCCTAGCCCACCACGTATGAATACGAAGAGGGCGTTTAAATACTTATTGTGGCAGACGGCTTTGCTGAGGTATAACTTACTCATAACATCTGACTTTTGCTAAAGAACTCGGACCTAACACCCAATACCGATTTCAATTAATACTTTTTTGTAATTTTATTCAGTTTTACCAGAAACTCCTCACAATCTACGAAATAATTCGGATATGCCTTTTTCAAATCAGTGGGCGTATCGGCTCCAACAAGCACAACGTCGTATTCTTTTTTATCCCTATTCTTCTTTTCAGATTCCGCATAATCCAGGATTGCCTGCTGCTCATTGTCTTTTGTATACGGGGTGATGTTGAGTTTTTCTCCTGGGATATCCAGTTCCAACAGGAAGTATTGAAGTTTCGGAGTTTGCTTTACTTTTTGTTCAAAAACTTTAATTGCTTCCATCCAGCCCCTCATCACAGTCATCACATTCAGCTCAGCCGCTTTTTTCTTAATTTCGAAGTATAACTCTTTTTCATCTGCGGGAGTATCCGGAACTGGGGGACAATCTTCCATCCTTGCAAAAGCAGAACTGACCAGTCTAAAGAAATCCATCCATTCCAGTTCCCCTTCGTTGGATTTTAACGCTTGCCGGGTGAAGAAACCTACGGTTTCAATGGCAGTTGCCCAAAGATGTTGCAATTTCGAGCGTATTTGAATTTCAACAAGCAAGCCATTGTATTCTGTCTTTCCTTTATCGCTTAAATATTTGTAAATCAAATGAATACTCCGATAACCGTCGTTTTTAGGTTCTTTAATATAGTCTTTCATCCTCACTCGTTTATGCTTCAAATCTCCCTTCAGGTAATGCTGCTCACACAATTTTCTTGCTAGTTGAACATCCGACAAAACTGCCCTGCACCCACCGATGTCCTGCATCTGGGAAAGTTTCATTGTGGGGTCCTTCCCATTATACCTCCGTCGTAATTTTTTAATAATTGCGGGAACCCGCTTTAGACGTTGCACAGTTAACGCATTTGAGTCAACATCTAACGCCTTTGCTTTTAACCTTATTTTGAAAACGTGCATTGGATAGCTGTGAATTGCTCTCCAATTATCCAGAATTTCTAGTGCGTGGTCTATTTGCTCTGGTGAACTCGTGGTACTGACCAGGGTATCCCCAGCCCAGTTAACCTCCGCTTTTGAGTATTTTGGTTTCATCCAAGCCATAACTTAGTATGTATCGCGCAATATTTAAACCTTAACTTTGCGCGGTTGGTCATCAGACGTAAAAATATAGAATTGAAAATGATGCAATCATTTTGCGCGGTAGAAGAAAGTACTGCACTAGAACAAAAAAGCCATGCTGAACGGGATTTTAAGCACTGACATCCAGTATTCGACTACTGGTATCTCGCCCGCATCTCTATCTGGGACTTCCTGCGCATGGCCGCATCGTAGTCCCTGCATTTCCTGTAGCCGGACAAGAACGCGTCCTTGCCATCTATCCCCCGAAGCATAGTAATCAGGTCGTCCGCCTTGTCCTCTATCCTGGAAGAGAAGAAGCCCAATCCGAAATCAATCACGTTCAGCCCCTCCTTATCCACTATCATATTGTAGGGGGTGAAGTCGCCGTGGATTATGCCCGCGTTGTGGAGCGCGGCGAGCGCCTTGCCCGCCTCCTTCAGTTCCTTTGCGCCCTCGCCGAGCTTCCTGCCCTTCAGATAAGTCATGGTGATGGAAAATTCATCCACCGAATAAACAGTGGGCGTGGAAACGCCGGCGAGCTTCGCCTTGTGCAGGAGCCGCGCCTCCCTCCTTGTGCGCTCGGTCCGGATTTTGAGGTCAAGTTCCGGGACGCGGTAGGCCTTTGCGCGCCTCTCTTTCCTGATCATTTTGTGCCCGAGGAAATCAACGAATGAAAGAATGGCTTCTGCGCCGCGCATGCTACCGCCGCCCGAAGAGTGCGCCCGAGAGGAGGAAGCTGAATGCCAGCATTATGCCCCACATTATGATTATCTCCGGGCCGATGAGAAGGAAGCCGAACGCGAAGAAAACCGCCGAGAAGAGCAGCCATATGGGCATGTTCCACGCGATTATCTTGCTCCCGTCCAGCGGGAACATCGGCAGCATGTTGAAGAAGCCGAGGAATATGTTTATCCTCGCGCCCCATGCCCACGCGTTCATGCCCGCGATTTCAACCGGGGCGAACACGGCGAGGGCGAGGAATATGCCCGCAAGGGCGAGGTTGGTCGCGGGGCCTGCGAGCGAGATTATTCCATTTTCCCTTTTGGTGAGGTACGGGGAATAGATGTATACGGCTCCGGGAGCCGCGAACACGAAGCCCATGAGGGACATGAACAGCATGAACATCAGGCCGCTGCCCCACATCCTGAACTCTGCCTCTGCGCCGAAGAAGTTGGCGGAGACCTTGTGCGCCATCTCGTGGAGTATGAAGCCTATGCCTATGGTCGCGAGGAAGAAGGAGATTATTGCCGCGGCGTCCGATGGGCTGGCAAAGAGCCCGATCCCGAACAAAGCTATGGCGAAGGCGACGGAGATGGCGACCACGGATATGCCTATCTCCTTTGCCTCCCGGTCGGTTATGTAAAATCTCATTTCGCCATCTCCTCAAAGACTATCCTTATCTTGGGCGGGGAAAGAAGCCCCTCGTATGATTCAACTATCCCGAACGCCTCCCTTCCGTTTATCCTCACCCTGACCTCGCCGCCGAGCTGCGCATCCGAGAGCGCGGTCGCGGTGAAGCCGAGCAGGGATGCGAACGGCATCGGCATGGAGCCGGTTATCGCCACCTGGTCGCCCTTCCTGACCTTCCTCACCCTTGGGTAAGCCAGCAGGAACACGATGGAAAGCCCGAGCGAAAGCGCCATGAATTTGGCGAGCTCAAGCAGCCCCTGCCCCGGAGTTATCGCGAAGTAGATTAGGGAGATGGCGAAGAGCCCAAGGAAGAATTGCGCCGTTTTAATCAACAGTATCCCAATCACCTGTACATCATTTCCGTGAGCGAGGTCTTGAACTTCTTAACCCTCTCCACGTCCGCCTTCTGGATGCGGGGCGAAATCGCCTTTATCGCATCCGCGAAATGCTGCCTTGTCACGTTGGCGGTGCCTGCCCGTATGGCCATCATGCCCGCCTCCCTGCACACGTTCTCTATGTCCGCGCCGCTGTACCCTTCCGTCTCCTTCGCCAATTCGGCAACGTCCACTCCCTTGAGCGGCATCTTCTTCGTGTGCACCTTGAATATCTCCATCCTTGTTTTCTCATCTGGCAGCGGAATCTCTATGATGCGGTCAAACCTTCCCGCGCGCATCAATGCCTTGTCCAGGATGTCCGGGCGGTTGGTCGCCCCGAGCACTATCACTTTTTTCATGGACTTCAATCCGTCCATCTCCGTAAGCAGCGTATCAACGAGGCGCTCGCTGACCATGCTGCCCTCTCCTCCGCCGGCGCCCCTTATCGGCGCTAGGCCGTCCAGTTCGTCTATGAAGAGGATGCAGGGGGCCGCCTGCTTCGCCTTGCGGAAAAGCTCGCGCAGTGTTTTTTCGCTCTCCCCGACCCACTTGCTAAGGATTTCCGGGCCGTTGATTGCGATGAAGTTCGCCTCGCTCTCGGTTGCGACGGCTTTTGCGAGCAGCGTCTTGCCCGTTCCGGGAGCCCCATATAGGAGTATTCCCTTGAGGGGGCGTATGCCCATCTTCTCAAAGACCTCCGGCTTCTTGAGCGGGAGCTCCAGCGCCTCCTTCAGTTCCGTCTTGAGGTGCTCCAATCCGCCGATGTCGTCCCAATGGACGTTCGGCCTCTCAACGAACACTTCCCTCAATGCCGAGGGCTGGATGCCGTGCATCGCTGAGAGGAAATCGTCCCTGGTTACCTTCAGCTCTTCCAGCACTTCCGGAGGGATGAACTCTTCTTCCATCTTTATTTTTGGGATTATCCTGCGCAGCGCCTTTATCGCCGCCTCCTTCGTGAGTGCGGAGATGTCCGCGCCCGTGTAGCCGTGGGTGAGGTTCGCGACCTCGTCAAGGTTCACGTCCTGCGCGAGCGGCATGTTGCGGGTGTGGATTTGGAGGATTTCCTTCCTCCCGGTCCTGTCCGGCACGCCAATTTCTATTTCGCGGTCAAACCTTCCCGGCCTCCTTAGCGCGGGGTCTATTGAATCAACGCGGTTCGTGGCGGCGATTACTATCACTTCGCCCCTGGACTTCAGCCCGTCCATGAGCGTGAGGAGCTGGCTCACCATCCTCCTCTCCACCTCGCCTATCACTTCCTCGCGCTTGGGCGCAATGGCATCAATCTCGTCTATGAAAACTATGGATGGGGCGTTCTCCTGCGCCTGCTTGAATATTTCGCGGAGGCGCTGCTCGCTCTCCCCCACAAACTTGCTCACGACCTCGGGCCCGCCTATGTAAAAGAAATTGGCGTCGCTCTCGTTCGCAACCGCTTTCGCGAGAAGGGTTTTCCCGGTGCCCGGAGCTCCGTGCAAAAGTACCCCCTTCGGCGGCTCTATGCCCAATTTTTCAAAGAGCTCCGGGTGCCTGAGCGGGAGTTGGACCATCTCCTGGATTTTTTCTATCGTATCGCCCAGCCCGCCTATGTCGTCGTAGGTTACGCCGGTGAGCGTTGCCGCCTCCTCCTCCACTTCCGGCCTGAGTATGACCTCTGTTTTTTCGGAAATCATTACCCCTCCGACCGGTGCGGTATTGACTACGACTAATTGGATTGCGGCGCCGAACACGCCCACGGGAAGCACGTTCCCCTTGAGCACCGGCTTGCCGACCAGCTTGCTCTTGAGGTACTGGTCAAAGCCCGCGTAGAAGCGCACCGGCTCCCTGGGAGCGAGTATGACTTTTTTCGCGTCCTTGGCGTCGGCCTTGCCCACGCGGACCTTGTCGCCCAGCCCCACGCCCGCATTCTGGCGCAGTATGCCGTCTATCCTTGCCATCCCCTGCCCTTCGTCATCGGGGTGGGAGGGCCATACGAGCGCATATGCCGCCTTCTTGCCCGAGAGCTTCACGACGTCGCCTGTGGAGACGCCCAGCTCCTCCCTGCTCTTGGCGTCCATCCTGGCTATCCATCTTCCTACGTCGTTGCGCATCGCTTCGGCGACTTTCAGCAGAACAACTTTACCCTCAGGCATTTCATTCACCTCAAAGTTAGCTCCTTGACGAGCCTTTTCCCTTCCTTTTCCTCAAATAAAATGGTTGCGCCCATGCCTTTCATTCCGCCAAGCTTCATGGTGGCAACTGCGGGAAGGTCTATGTCCTTCTTTAGCCCTTCCAGCTTTAAAAATTTAACTAAATCCGCCGTATGCGCGGAAAACTCCTGCCCTCCCACCATCAGGGAGGCGGATTCCGGCCCGACCTCCGCCCCTTCCAACGCGCCCCGGAAAATGTTGGGGGAATTCCTCTTCACGAGGAGGCGGGAGTGCTCGCCCGCCTTAAGTTCTTTTCCGTCCCATTCCGCGCCCTCTAGGAGAACGGTGTCGCCCACCGCGAGCTTCTCCCCCCGGGTGGGGATATGGGTGATGGACACCTGGGCCTCCTTCTGCCCGTCTGTAATGGAAAAACTAAAATAGCTGCTTCCCCCCATGCCAGCGATGGAGGAAACCTCGCCCCTGCAGGAAATGGTTCCTACGCGGAGGGATGACGGAGAGAGAACATCCTCACGCCCTTCCATCCCTATTTTCCCCCTGTAACCTATGTTGAGTATGCCGTCGCGGATGTAGCCGTTCCTTATGCTCATGCGGTCGCCCAGGTGGAAGCCGCGGATGGAATCGGCATCGTCGTTCCAGAGCTTGATTTCTATTTCCCCTGTTTCGTCTTTCAGTATGAATGAGCGGGAGCGCTTCCCTGTCCTGTATTCCTGCATAGGGTGGATTTTCTTTATCTTCCCCTTTATGCTCACGTCTTTGGAGCCGTCCTTTATGCCGGAAATCTGGAGCACTTCCTCCTTGAGCAAACCCTCTTCTGCCGCAATCAGTTTGGACGCGGCTTCCCGGGTAAGGAGGCCGCTGAAAGATGAGATTTTCGCATCTATCCTCTTGCCCGCCTCATCCTTGCCGAATTTTTCGGAGATGAGGGAAAAATAATCCTCCATCCGTACCCCATATTGGTTTCCCGTGCCGGTTAAAATACCTAACGCAGGCGCAGGGCCGCGGAACCGGCACGCTTAAATGCCTTATCTATCAAAAAGTTGATAGACCTATCAAAAAGTTGATAATATGAAAGGCCCGCTCTCAAGGAAGGGAAGCCGCGAGTTGCTCTCCCTGCTTCTTGGATGCCCGAAAAGGAGGTTCAGCATAAGCGAGCTTGCGAAGTCGGCAAAGGTGCCCTTCGGCAGCGCATGGAACATAATCCGGGATTGGGAGGCGGGCGGAATCGTGGAGACGGAGAAGGTGGGCAGCACGATTGCCGTGACGCTGGGGAGCGGCCCCTACCTTGAGATTGTCAAAAAAATGATGGAGATGCCCCCTTCGCCGCAGAGGATGGCCCTTCCTTCCATAGCGAAGATTATGAAAAAAGGGGGCGTGAAGGAGGCGTACCTGTTCGGGAGTGTTGCCACCGGGGCAGAAAAGCCGGAGAGCGACGTGGACATAGCGCTTTTGAAAGCCGTGGGGTTCAAGTGCGACGAGGAAACCCTCCGGATACACGATGCATTTCACGTGAGGGCAGTGTTCCTGGAATTCGGCTCGGCAAAGGAACTTAAGGGCTTCCTTGAAGGAAAGAAGCATGAGAGGCTGGTATGATGGCTGACACCCCTGAGAGGGCGATGGCGGAAGCTGTGGAGTGGCTGGAGGGGGCGCGCAGGAGCATGGCAAAGAAAAGCGATGGCGCGTCCAACGTGTGCTGCGCGCAGGCGATCCATGCGCTGATACGCGCCAACGACGCGCTGTGCTTGAAATTCATAGGGCACAAGCCGACGAGGCACGAGGACATGCCGCACATATTCGGGAAGATGGTGAGCCAGCAGAAGCTGGGCTCCGAAGAGAGGAGGTTTGAGCACCTCCTGGTAAAGGCGATGGCTGGCAAGAGCGGAGCCGACTACGGGAAGGCGGACTTCAAATGGAGCGACGCGGAATTCTTCGTGAGGGAAGCGGAAGAGTTCATAAAGATGGCTAAGGAGTATATTGAGTGATGCTTATGCGCTCGATGGCGAACCTGGATTATACCTATATAATACAGGAACTCAAGCCCCTGGAGGGGAAGCACCTGGACAAGTTCTACGAGCTGGGGGACGGGCTGTTCAGGATGAAGATAGGCAGCGACAGCATTCTCATGCAATTGGGGAAGAGATTGCACATAACCAAATTATTGGAAGAGGCGCCGGAGCCCACCGGATTTGTGATGAAGGCGCGCAAGGAGCTGGGCGGGCGGAAGCTGAAGGAGGTGCGGCAGAAGGGGAGGGACCGCATAATCATATTTGATTTCGGCGGGATGGAACTGGTCGCGGAGATGTTCGGAGGGGGAAACCTCGTCCTTGTGCAGGGCGGGAAGATAAATTATGTGTATGAGAGGAAGGAATGGAAGGACAGGAGCTTGAAGCCCGGGGAGGATTATTCTTTCCCGCCTTCGGGCGAGAAGGAGCTGGATGAAATATTGGATAATCCGGGGGATAAATCCATCGCCGCGGAACTCGTTCCGCTCAATATCGGGATCACTTATGTGAAGAAGATACTGGCTATTGCCGGGGTGGAGGAGAGCAAAAAGGGGAGCGAGGTTACCGCCGCGGAAAAGAAGAGGATAAAGGAGGTTTATGCGGAGAGGATGGAGAACCTGTCCCCTTCCGTGATGATTGTGGATGGGAAGCCCTCGGACTACTCTTTGTTCGGGGAAGTTCGGTCGACGCCCCGTAGCAGTGAGGAAGGTAAGGAAGAGGGGCGGAGAGCGAATTGGGAGCCGTTTGAGTCCCTTTCCGCCGCCCTGGACGGGTGCTTCGGAGTCGCGGAGAAGGGGAACCCTGAGGAGGCGCGCATAAGGGACATGCTCGCGAAGCAGGAAGAGCGGCTGCTCGCCCTTGGGCAGGAGGAGAGGGATTCCAAGGTGAAGGGCGACCTTATTTTTGAGAAGTATGCGGAGGTGGAGGAAGTGCTCTCTGCATACAAAAAGGGCGGGCTTTCTGCGGTTGAGAAAATTGCAAAGGAGAAGGGCTGGAAGCTGGATAAGAAGAACAAGGAATTGGAAATGGAACTCTAAGATTCCTTGTCTATCAGCAAATCCTTCATCAGGTCCTTCGCCTTCTTCGGGTTGGAAACGGTTATGCCCACGATTGTGTTCTTGCCGTCCCTGGAGACGAGGTGGAGGTTGTCCACGTTTATCTTGTTTTCCGCGAGCATCTTGGCGACCTCGGCGAGCTTTCCGGGCTGGTCCGCCAATTTTATGAACACCACGTTGCCGTTGGTGACCTTGAAGCCGCTGTTCTCA
>JAGVON010000023.1 GCA_020052735.1 archaeon
AAGAATTGGTCAACCAGGCATTGAGAGACCTCTTCCGCCCATACGACCCCAAATACCCGCACTACTGACCAGCACCCTCCTTTCCCGCACTCTTTTATCCCTTCCCTTCCAATCCATACCCATGGGGAAGGAGAAGCAGGATAAGCGCATCCAGGAGCTGAACGCCTACCTGGTCCCATCCTTCCAGGGCAAGTTTCTAGTAGTGCGCCGCCGCGGCTCCAGCATCTGGGAATTCCCCGGCGGGGGCGTGGACTGGGGCGAGGACCCCTACACAGCCGCAATCCGCGAATGCAGGGAAGAAATACAGCTCACGCCCCACTCCGTCAAATTAGTGGGAATCACTTCCGCCACCTACGACAAGGACGGGATAGAAAAACACTCAATTTACATCGTCTATAAAGGCGAAATCAGCTCCGACAAATACGAATTGGGCTTGGAGCACGAGGAGGGCAGGTGGGTTTCCCTCACCGAACTGCAGTTCATGCATCTGGGTTTGAATGCGCAGGACATTCCGCAGATGCTATAATCAGTTTCCGGCTCCCGGTTTCCTGTTTCCAGCCGCCCCCCTTTTCTTCTTAATGAAAAATATGTACCTCTCCGCCCTTTCCAGCCGCCCCTGCAGCTTCCTCACTTCCGAATCCCTCGCAACTTCCCCCACCCGTGCGTTCCTCGCCTTCCTCAACTCCTCAGCCAGCCCGTCCGCCCTCGCCTTCTCCAATTCATACGCCTTCCTTATGTTAACATTCTCCTCCGCCAATCGTGCAACCCTCTCGTCCCTCTTCTGCGCCCCGCCCTCCTTTCTCACTTCCTTCTCCTCGTCCGCGCCAACCCGCGCCCCCTCCTTTTTTGTCAGCATCAGCTCCGCATTATGCAAGGAGTACCCCTGCACCACCATGTGCTTGAGCAAATCCTTGTCCAGCGCGGTGTCCATGCCTTCAATCTGCCTGAGCCGGTTCTCATAAATATGGTACGCCTTCATCGCGGCCCCATACGCATCCCGGATATGCACGTCATCAATGAATCCGCCCATCGTTTTCTTCTCCTCCTGCGTCAGGCTCCGCGCAGGATAGGAAAGCCGCACGTTGAACCTTGCCGCCACCTTCTGCACAAAGCTCGGCGGAGGATTCACATCGCTCGCAACAAGGGAGGGCACGCCCACATGCCTTATGATTTCCACCACCCGTTCGTCACTTGCCTCCTTCTCGCACCCAGAGGCAACCAGTTGCCCCTTCAAATTAAGCGCCGCAAAAGCAGTATATACGCCCGGATCCACTCCAACGATAAGATGCCGTATCAACCCACCTTTCTACCCTATCACAGTATGCTCGCTTTTTAGGAATATCTTCTGCCCAGGCCTCAGGTTTGTATTCACAGTGACCCCGCTGCCAACCCAGCATCCGTTCCCAATCATCTTCCCGGGCATGGTGCAGGACAGCACCCCGAACTTCGTCTCGTCCCCTACAACCACGCCCAGCTTCTTCCTCCCGGAATTCACCCATCCCTTTTCCGTGAGCACGTTCACATGCCCAGCATCAAACCTGTAGTTAGCCACCTGCGTCCCCGAACCGAAATTCACTCCTTCCCCGACCACGCTGTCCCCTATATAAGTCAAATGTTTCGCCTTCACTCCATCAAACAGGATGCTATTCTTCACAGTAGTGGATTCTCCTATCTCGCAATTCCTCCCGATGGAATTAAACCCACGCAAAAGCGCATGCGGCCCAATTTTCGTCCCGGCCCCGATATACGAGGTCCCCTCCACAAAGCTATCCACAACTTCCGCGCCCTCCTCCATTATGAGCTTCCCCTTCACTGTGGAATTTTCCACAAGCCCCGCGTTCGCCTCCATTTTTTCCAGCAGATACTCATTCAGCGTAAAGAGGTGCCACGGATACCCCACATCCATCCAAAAGTCCTCGGTCTCCACCACGTGCGCGCCCTTCAGCACATCCGTAATCTCATACTCCCCGCGCGGGGAGGGCGCCAATTTCTTAATCTCGTCAAAAATACTTCTGTTGAACGCATAAACCGAAATATTGGCCAAATTCCCCTTCGGATGTTCGGGCTTCTCCGCCATCCCCGTGAGCACCCCGTTCTTCACTTCCGCAATCCCGAACCCGTGCGGATTATCCACCTTCTTCAGCCCGACCGTCTTGCTCCCATCGTGCTTCTCTATAACATCCCGATAAATCTCAGAATCGCAAACATTATTCCCGTCCACGACCAGGAAATCCTCGCCCGCCTTCCCCGTCGCCGCCTCAATCGCCGCGGCGGTCCCGTGCCGTTCGCCCTGCACCGCGAACTCCAGCGTCATCCCCAGGTTCTCTTTCGCCAAATAGTCAATTATCTGCTCCTTCCTGTACTTCACGACCACGACGGCTTCCTTTATGCGCGCCTTCTTCAAATTAGACAAAACGTGCCAGATGAGGGGCTTCCCCGCCACCTGCAGCATTGCCTTTGGCCGCGTATATGTAAGGGGGCGCATCCTTTCGCCTTCCCCGCCAGCCAGAACTACTGCTTTCAACGATTCCACCCGTATTTATTCCTGCGCAAGAGAATAAGAAATTAATGATGTGTCAGATTATGGCTTTTTAAAGATTTCCATGCACTATATTACCATGAACTCCACGATTGATGTTGCAAAAAGGGAATTGATTCGCGGCCCCCAGTTGGAAGTCCTTGTGCCGAGGCGCAGGGGCTTGCCTTTTGATGAGGGGCTCAGGGTTGCGGAGCAGGGAAGGAGGGTGATTGCCTCAAACCTGAGGCTGCACAGGGCGCTCACAACCAAGGAGTGGAAAGCCATCAGCGAAGTTTTTGCCTGCCATGCAGGCACGATGGTGGGTTTTGTGGAGCCGGGCGAAAGGCTTGGAGAAGTGATTATAGGCATTGATTCAGTAACGGGCGTTGAATGGCCTTTCCTGGTTCCGAAGGAATTCAGGGGGATGAAGGATTGCGCCATTGTTGTGGAGCACCCATATTACAACATTGAGCCAAAAGGAAATGAGCGGATTGTCAGGGCAGAGAGTGGGAAGGTGGAAGTTGTGGAGGATTTGCCTCCTAAGACTGGATATTATTTGATAGACCCAGACCACGGCATCCCGCAGGGAAAGGCGGTGGAGCCAAAGGACGGGGTTGATTGGGCATATCTGGCAAGGGTTCCGAAAAGGGTGGGCCCTGCGTGGCGCGGCGGCTACGACGGCGGGTTGGGCGACTACGTCGGGCGTGGCGTCGGCCTGGGCGACGGGCCGTCCAGTGGGTTCGGGGTGGCAGTGGAAGCCCCCGAGGGGGGCGCCGAAAAATCTGCCGCACCGGCCGAAGTTCAGCCACACCCGAAACTAATACGAGAGGCTGGAAGGCTAATAGTTGAAGGAACGCCGGAACAGCTTGATGCTTTGGAGAGACAACTGAGGCAGTAGCCCGGTTAATGTCCAAAAACAGCGCGCCTCGGGGTTCATGTAACCATGGTTACAAACCAGCTTTGCATCATCAATACACACTTCATTCATTGATGTTGAACACCTAAACAGCCTTCCTTATTGCTTCCCTGGCCTTCCCCGCAACCTTCTCCAGCAGTTCCTTCGTCTTCGCTTCCGCCGTCAATCTAATGATGCTCTCAGTACCTGAAGCCCTAACAAGAACCCAATATCCTTCCCCATCCACCCGTATTCCATCATCCTTATTTACCGTACCGTCCAATCTCAGCGTCCCCATTATCCTTTCCATCGCATTTACCCTATCTAAAGTCCTGAACTTCTCCCGCGCCATAGGATTTGTCTTGAATTTGGAAGCAAGCGTGCTCAATTTCCCGTCCGAGCAGAATAATTCCACATACTTCGCGGCAGCCATCACGCCATCCGGAACCCCTACCCCGCCCCTGAACACATATTCCCCCGCCGGCTCCCCGCCAAACACAGCCCCGCTCCTCTCCATCTCCTCGCTCACATGCACGCTTCCCACAGGGGTAAGCACAAATTCCCCGCCGTTCTTCTCCACGGTTTCCTTCACAATGAGCGAGCTCTCCACCGAACTGATTACCTTCCCCTTCTTCCGCGCCAGTTCCTCCTCAATCATCAGCGCAAGCTGCACATCCGCATTCAGCAGCTCCCCGCGCTCGTCAACAATGGAACATCTGTCCGCGTCCCCGTCGTGCGCAATCCCGAAATCCGCCCCGCAAGCGCGAACAGCAGAACTTAGCCACGAAAGGTTCTCCTTGTTCGGCTCCGAAGGCCGGTTAAATCCGCGAAGCTCGCAGTTGAGGGAAACCACCCGGCACCCCAATTCCCCAAGGAGGTAAGGCGTGACCACAGCCCCTGCCCCGTTGCAGTCCACAACCACTTTCGGTTTCCTCTTCCCAATCAGCTTCGCATCAACATTCTTCTTCACAAGCTCCATATAATCCGGAATCACATTCTCTATCCTTCTCTCCCCGGGCCCAGCCCCATATTCCATCCCACGCCCGTACCTCTCCAAAATCCTTCTCTCCTCGGCGCGGCTTATCTCCCGCCCCTTCCTCATGAATTTCAATCCATTGTACTCCGCAGGGTTATGGGATGCGGTCACCATTATCCCCCCGCACGCGAATTTCATCGTCCCAAAGGCCACAAGCGGCGTAGGCACTATCCCAAGCCCAATCCCGCCATGCCCGGAGCCAAGCACCCCGCCCATCGCCGCAAACGCGAGCGGAACCCCGCTTTCCCGCGTATCCTGCCCTATGCATACATCCGATTCGGCAAACGCATTAGCCACCCGGAGCGCAAGCTCCGGCGTGATATCCTTCCCATAAATGCCCCTTATCCCGGAAGTGCCGAACATCATTCCCGTATTCCCAAGAAGCCCATTTAAACATAAGTTTGTGCTTCTTAGTGTTAAAACATGTCTTTTAAAAACCCTTCGCCCCCTTATATTATACAGTTATGGACGGCCAGAGAGACGATTCAAAAGCCCCAAGGCAGGCTGTGCTTCCCCCAGCGCCAGCCATAAAGGCAAAAGGTGAAGGCGTGCTCCGCGGAATGCCTCCAGTTGCCGAGAGCATAGACCGGGGGGCAGTAAACAAGCCAATTTTGCCCTCGGTGCTTCCGCTCAGGAGAGCCACAACCCTGGCCGAGCACCTTGCCAAGCTGAGGGAGACGGCGGCGGAAAAGGAACACGCCCGGGAGGCACTCCAGCCCGCCCCCACAATGCCTGCCCCACCCGCGCCTAAATTTGGCAGGGAGGAATTTCTGTTCGCCCGGGGGATAAACGGGTCGGAAAGGCCAAAGGAACCAATAGACTGGTCTGGCATAGACACAACCCTTACCGGTTTTCCTGTCCCGAAAGGGGTGCCCGGCATGGTGGAACAGATTTCAAAGAGATTGAGGGAGGAGGATTCAAGGAGATTCTGGGCCGATGCGGGCCTCCCGCCACTGCGCAGAAAGAAGGCCCCTGCAAAGAAGGAAGAGCCCGTGGAAATAAGGGCGCATCTGGAGTCCATGTTTGAAGGGCTCAGCCACCCTGCCAAGGAAGTTCTCCTCAACATGTTCATGGAGTCCGCTGAAGAGGGATTCTCAGTCCTTAAAGCCGGCTCGGCCCACGGCAGCCCGGGCGAGGAGATGACCAGCCTGCAGATGGTTTGCTCCGGAGGCAGGGCCCCGTTCATAAACGAATCCGAGGTAGGCAGCCATATTGCGACCGTGTCCAGCAATTACCTCCACAAACTCAACGCAATGAAGGCAAGGGGCGCAATGGCACCCGGGGAGGCGGCATCCTTCAACGAACATCTCATACGCGCCATCCTTTCCGTTTCGCCGCCGGCAGAGGGCGAGGAAAAATCCGAGCTTGAGATGAGGAACGGCTTCCTGCGCGGCTGCGCGTGGTGCATCTGCGCATGCACGGACCCGGCCCTGCTCTCCGAATTCCTCGCAAGGAACGGGATATCCCTCATAGACGGAGTCGGGATTGCGACCGGCCTTGCCACCAACGAGGCCAAGGCCCTCCTGGAGGATGGCGGGGTACGTGAGAACCTGTATCGCCTGATTGAGAAGAAATGGGTATCCTCCGCGTTCGAGCACCTGGCAGAGATGCTGAGGGCGAATGCCAAAGAGGGCAAGCTGAACGCACAGGACATATCCAGCTTCACCGTGCTCCTGCTCAAGGAGGCGAGGGAATACCAGAAGATAGCACAGTACTGCTCCGTTCTTGCAAGGAACCTTTACTATATGGAGATGGACATGGCCAAAGCGGAGAAAGGAGGCGAGCCTGGGAAAAGCGATGGGGGTACTTCGCCAAAGCTGATATTCCTGACAGACTGGGACTTCTACATACTCCTGAGGACCAGGATCCGGGCCACCAGCGAACTCTGGAGGAACATAGACAAACTGCACGATTTCGTTGCCGCCAGGGTGAAGTATTCATCCGGGGCCAGCGGTGCGCCCGACTTTGTGATAGGCAGGAGGCCGAGGGAAATATCCCAGCTTTTCACCACCCTCCTCCAGAGCCTGGACGCGCTTTCGGAGAACGGTGCCATACGCGAGATGGCGCTCACAGCGCTGGAGCGCCACGAGTTCTCATCCACGCCTTCCGGGCCATATCTAAAGGACAGCGAATCGTTCAGGAAGATATTCGCCCTCTGCCTGTTCAGGTCTCAGGAAGATGTGGAAAGGCACAGGGCGCTGCTGGAATCCATCGGCAACCCTGCCACGAACCCCATAATCAACGGGATAGTTGCGGAGCACGTGGAAGACCTCGCCAACGGAAGGCTCTCAAGGACCCTGCTTCCGCCGGTGCCCAGCGCCCCGGTGCCGGAAATGGACGACTCTGACGCGCCGTTCTAGGTCCCCGGTACTCCATTCCCGGTGGCTATCTCACAACCGCCGCGGTGTAGTTCCTCCCGTTCCAGACCACCTTAACGAACTTCCCGTCGTAATTCTCAAGCACCGGAATGTTCCTTTCCGCACCGATGTGCGCCGCGCTTATCAGGGATTGCCTGGAATCGGTCCAGTCCGTGGCGCTCCCGCTTATCACAATCACTTTCGGCTCAACATTATCTATGAAGTAGTTTATCTCAGTGAGCCCCGCGCCTATGCCGTGGTTCGGCCACTGCACAACCTGGCACGGCCCGCTCAACTGCGCCACGGTCTGCTGGCTGCCGAGTATGTCCCCGGTCAACAGCACGCAGAAGCCGCGGTCCTCTATCTTTACAACCACGCCGTCATTATTGACGTCATAAAACCTTCCCGGCCCCACTATCGGGTTCAGGACGGTTATGTTCATCCCGTTCACCTGCTTCGTGTCCCCAATGCCCACAGTCCTGACGCTCTCCGCCCCAAGCCCGTTCAGGTAAGCCGTATAATTCTCGCTCCCCTCCTCAGGCCTCCAAACCTCCCCGAACTTGAACCTCCCTGCCACATATTGGAGCCCGCCCGTTTCCGCAGGGTTGTCGTGGGTGGATACCACCAGCTCAAAATCGTCCACGCCCGCCTCCAGGAGCATGGTCACGAGCGCCTGCCTGTTCTCCACCGGCCCTGCGTCCACGAGTATGTCCGCGTTCCCCTTCTTTATGAGGATTGCATCGCCCTGAGCTTCCCCATACCCTACGTTGAAGAAATACACAACCATGTCCGAATT
>JAGVON010000103.1 GCA_020052735.1 archaeon
GAAAATTAAAATAAGAAAAACTAATCCTAACTTCTTTCCTTGAAGTCCACGTCTATCCCGCCGCCTATGCCGAGGATGATGTTGTAGATGGTCGCGGTTATCACGCCGAAGATGAACATCGCCACGGCCGTGGCGACAAGCCATATTATCCCGATGACCGCCGCCACGAGGAAGCCAACAACGCCTCCGGCAAGCGTGTTCTGGTCGCCGGATGCTATGCCCAGGATGGGCAGTATCAGCATCATCAGCAGGTAGAGGATGTACATTATCAGCCCGAGCACGAAGGACCATATCGCGAGCAGCTTTCCAAGTGAAATGGCGCCTATGTGGGTAAGGGTTACTTTTTGCATGGTTGCACCTGCGCATAGTGGGGTTGCGGGAATTAAAAGGATTGCTATTCGGGCGAAACGCAGCGCATGGAGATTTCCGCGCTGCGCAGGTTGAACACTATGGCCGTGATGGTGCTGTCCGAGATGAAATAAACAAGAACCCTGTTCAGGCTGGCGTCATAGTCAGCCACCAGCGTGGGGTCCGGCCCCGCTTCCGCCCCGTCAAACTCAATATGCCTCTTTGCCGGCATGCCTGTCGCGGGGTCGCGAAAATCAAATATCACCCTGCCGGGGATGCCAACGACGAACACGTCGCTGCCCACGCCGGGGCTGTGCTCAACCGGGATGTTCCGGTACGGGCTGGCGATTCTTCCGGAATAAAGGATTTCCGCCCGGCCCGGCTGCCCCGGAACCATGAGCTGGCTTGTAAGGAAGAGGTCGTAGAAGGAGAAGCCGCCCCTCTCGCTGTGGTCGGTCCTGCGGAACGACCAGTCCCCGATCGTCCCTTCCTCGCCGGAGAGCTCAATAGCGTATTGGCCTGCGCGGCCGCGGAGCGTACGGAGGAGCGCCCGGAAATCTCCGCGCGGGACTGTGCCGGAGCCGGGAAGCACAATTTCAGATGAGGATAAGATGGACACCGGGGCTTCGGCGGCGGGCGTGGGGATTGCGGCCCCGGCCCCGCAGCCGGAAAGGAATGCGGAGGCGAATAGCGCGGCCCTGCGGACGGATGCATGCCTGTGGGCAGGGGGCGCATGCTGCTGCGCCTGGGATGGATTTTTCTGGCCGGACTGGTTCATATGTGTAAAATGTGGTTTAGGATGTTAATAAAGGTTTCGGCTGTGCTCATCATTTCCCCTGCAGCAGGTGCACTGCCCCGCCGAGGATTACCAGCCCCAGCCCGTACATGATGGACTGCGGGGAGAGGTACATTATGAGGAAGAGGGAGGAGATGGCGCCGAGCACGGACGGGATGGGCACGTTCCCTATGGAGAGGGGCACGCGGAAAATCCTCTTTCCGTCCGGGTCCTGCAGCCTCGCGCCTATGAGCCCCAGGTTTATGAGGAAGAATGCGAGCAGCGCGGCGAAGTTCGTGACTTCCGCGATGATGACCATGTTGGGCAGGAGGAGGAAGAGCGCCGCAACAACGAAGGCGGAGAGCACCGCCATGTGCGGGGTGCAGAACTTCTCGTTCACCGGGGTGAGGAAGCGGGGAAGCGAGCCGCCCTTCGCCATGCCGTACGCGAGGCGCGAGGCGGTTACGAGGCAGATGAGTATCGTGCTCCCGGTCGCGGCGAGCGCTATGATGGAGAAGATGAATGAGTATGGGCCGAGGAGCGAGAAGACCACGTCATAGATGGGGGCTGCCGATGCGCCGAGCACGTCCGGCCCCACAAGGAGCAGCGATGCGATTGAGAACAGCGTGTAGAGCACGGCGCATATCGCTATGGAAAGGATTATCGCGTATGGGATGGTGTGCTTGGAGTCCTTCGCCTCCTCGCTCTCCGAGGCAATCATCTCAAACCCGAGCATCGCGAAGAAGACGAGCGCTGCGCCGGAGAGCACGGAACTGAGATTGAAGTCCGCCAGGTCCGGGTGGGCGCCGCCAAGGAGGAAGCCGGCCACTATGACGAACAGTATCCCGAGTATCTCCATGACGAACATTATGTTGTTCAGCCGGATGGATTCCCTTATGCCCATGAGGTTTATGATGGAAAAGATGGCGATGGTCGCGAATGCCACGGCCATCATGGGGAGCGGGACCAGGGTTATGAAATAATTGGAGAACGCGATTGCGATTGCGGCCGCGCCCACCATCGCCTCAAAGAGGATGAGCCAGCCGGTTATGAAGCCGAGCATCTTGCTCCTCAGCCCCTTGAACACGAAGAGGAAGGAGGAGCCGGCCTGCGGGTAGAGCGAGGAGAGCTCGGCGTAGCTGAGCCCGGTGAAGGCGGCGACCGTGGCTGCAACCACAAAGGAGAGCCAGACCCCGGAGCCGGCGATTGCGGTGGCGGCGCCTATGAGGGAATAGATGCCCGCGCCCACGATTACTGAGACGCCGAACACGGTGGCCGTGAAAAGGTTGAACTCCCTCTTGAGCCTGGCCATTTCGTTACCTTCCGCCTATCTTCGTCCTTACCTTCTTCACAAGCTCAAGCCCGGTGTCCAGCTCTATTTCCTGGTACATGAAATGGTAGAAGAGGCGGTAGGCCAATGCGCTTATCACCACTAGGCCGAGTAGGCCGAGCGTGCCCTCCAGGGAGTTTATGAACGGGGTGATGATTGCGCTAAGGCGCGTGTTGATTATGGAGAACACTATTGCGAGGACAAAGAGGAGCCCGAACACTATTGCCGTGGCGATTATCGGGCGGTCCAGCCGGTACTTCTTCAGGATTGCGCGGGAGGAGAAGCCGCTCTTCTCCTCTATTAATACTATTACAAGCAGGACCACGAAAAAGGAAGTGACGGAGGCGAGCATGGAGACGCTGAGCCCCAGGAAATTCAATATGAAAAGCGCGATGAACGCAGCAGCCAGGGATTCCGCGAGTAGCCTCATGCGGGAGAGATTGGATGGAGGGGTTTTTAAGAATTGCCTCTCCCCATGCGGCCGCCCGGGATGGTTGCTTCCGGCTGCACCGCCCGCTTCAGGCGCTCCGCTTTCTGCGCAGCATCAGGAATACTAGGGCGGCCGCAAGCGCAAGGGGCACCAGGAGCACCAGCGGGCTTGCCGGCTCGCCGCTGCCATCATCCTGTGCCGCGCCCTGCTGCGCGGGGGTGGAGCTCACCTCCCTCTCCGCGGAGTGCTCTCCGTTTTCCCATGCGGGCGAAGCCACAACTGGAAGGATTCCGCCCGTGCCTACCTCCTCATCTGAGGGAGTTCCCTGCTGCCCCCCAATCCTTACGCACTGTACGTTGATGCATCCGTATCCTGCAGGGCAGCCGTTTCCGCATCCGGTTCCCGGAAGCCCGTTTCCGGTTTCCTGTTCGGCGTTTCCGTCACCCTGCGGCGCTTCGGCGGCTTCAACCGAGAAGGCGAATTCAACTGCGCCGTACCCTGCCGTAGTCGCTTCCACCGTGTATCCGCCCGCAAGGGCTGGAGTGAATTTCACTTCCCCATCTGAATTTGTATTCCCCAAGTTAATCGCATTTAGTATTCCATTGCTCCAATATAGTACCCTCACTTCCGCCCCACTCACAGCAGTAGAGCCATCCCTCACCGTAATTGTGAGCGTGCCCCCGACCACTTCATCCCCGCTTATGGATATGCCCATAGGAGAA
>JAGVON010000078.1 GCA_020052735.1 archaeon
CTTAATCCCCCTTATGCTCGCAAACGTCGTAGCCGCAGCTACGCCGGAATACTTGTACCCAGCGTGGGCGCATATCCCTCCCAGCGCATCCGTGGGCTTTGCGTATTCTTTTGCGCGCAGGAATAGGTCTGAAACCGCATCCCGGAGCCCTTCCTTGTCCCCCGGGTAGAACTGCCCTGCGACGGCGGAAACTCTCATGGCTGCACATCGTGGATTACTTTAAAAAAGCTACCTAAGCGCCCTTCAGTCGTTCCCCTTGCAATGGCGCGAACACCAGGTCTGTTCGGCGTTGAACATGATGGTCTCGCCCATCTTGGGCAGGGAGGCCGACACACGCACGGCAAATTCCCTGATTTCCCTGCCAAGCATGGCCTGGAACGGGCCGATTGCCTCCATTTCGCCGCATATTTTTTCCAGCACGCCCAGCCAGCCCGGGCACGGCAGCGCCTTCGCCACAATTGCCATTGCGGCCTTCTGCCTCCCGTCCCTGTCTTCTATCGCCGGGATGTCCTTCATTGCCCCTTCAACCATTTCCAGCACCTGGAGCCGGCATACCGCCCGGGCGTCTTCCGGGTGTTTCCTGGTTTTCTTACTTGCGGGCAACCCGCCGGATTTGAGTTCATAAGCCATATCCTGCATTGCGGGGAGCCAGCCATGGTGTTCAAGCGCATCTAAAACCAGGCTTTCCGCGGCATGATGCCTCAGGGTTGGGTCTTCTATGGCAAGGATATATCTTCCATCCGGGCCTTCTGCAGGCACGCTCTCCCTGCCCTTTTTCTCGGCAACAACTGAGCGAACCGCATCCACAACCCTCCTGTTGAAGAGTTCGCGTATGCCCACGCGTTCCCCCTGCAGCAGGCCGATGTTTCCAAGCACCGCCTCCCGCCTGTGCGCCCCGCATCTCTTGCTTCCCACACCGCCATAAAACCAGTCCCTGGGATTCTGGTTATGATGTAGCGTTCTCTCAGCGCTCATAAGTATCCCATCCCTATTTATGCGTCTAAAGCTTTAAATCCCTTATGCACTGCCGTCAGTTCGCAAGTGGGTATTTCTTCATGTATATGAAGGTCTGGTAAATCAGCAGGAACGGCATCATGACCACGGAGTTGAACAATAGCGTGAGATAAACGCCGAACGGGTGCGGCAGGAAGAGGAATATCGCCTCGGATATGGTTATGCCAAAGAGCCCGATCAGGCACCAGAGCAGTATGTCCGGCGCCTTCTTCACAGACATCGCAACGGATGCCTTCACCGCGTGCCAGAGCTTCATCCCGTCTATGACCACCGCGGGCGGCACGAAGAACAATTCAAACCCCATTATCAGGGTAAGTATGGGCAGCACGATTGAGCGCAATGAGAAATCAAACGTGAGCAATTGCAGCACGAGCACAATCAGCGCCATGAATGTATAGAGAAGGAATATGGTAACGCCGTAAGTGCCCATCGCCTTCACGACCTCCCTTCCCACCTTCGTCATGGTCTTCTGGGACTTTATCAATAGATTGAGATTGACTATTGAGTCCGCAATCAGGTACATGGAGACGAGGTACGCAAGTATGGTGAAAATGACCTGGAACAAATCCAGCTCAGGGATGCTCCCCGTCCTCAGGTAAACCCCGCCCAGGGCGACGTACGTGGGCGCGGAAACCAATACCGGTATGAGCAGCGCAACAAAGAACGGCAAGGAGAAGAGAAGTACGAACTTGTACCTTTCCTGGAAAAATTTCACCGCGTGTTGGAGCGCTTTCATGCCTTTCCCTTTCCACCCAAATCTTTTAACTGTTATCTATTGTTTTGCCCTTTCAGCCAGCCCTTCCATTTACCCATTTCCCCTTCCCTGGCCTATCCCGTCTCTTCAGCCCTTTTCCTTGAGCCATTTCTCTATTATCTCCTTCGGGTATGCGCCTATGAGCCGGTCCACCTCCTCCCCGTCCTTGAAGAGGATGAGCGTGGGTATGCTCATCACGCCGAAGCGCGCCGCAATCTCCTGCTCCGTGCCAGTTTCAACCTTCCCGAACTTGACATTCTTGTTTGCCTCGCTTATCTCATCTATTATCGGAGCGAGCATCCTGCACGGCCCGCACCACGGCGCCCAGAAGTCCACGAGCGTGGTCCCCGCCGCAATCTCCGCATCAAATGTTTTTCCGTTCAATTCCTTAACCGCCATGTCATTCGCCTCCATATCAGTTTCCGCCATCCCGTCTCCGGCACCTTCCTCATCCCATTAACTCAGCCATTATTGCCTTCTGAGCATGCAACCTGTTCTCCGCCTCGTCAAATACAACGCTCTGCTTCCCATCTATTACGTCCGCGGACACTTCCTCGCCGCGGTGCGCGGGCAGGCAGTGCATGAAAATCGCATCCTTCTTCGCCTGCGCCATTATCTTGGAATTCACCTGGTAATCCTTCAATTCCTGGAGCCGCTTCGCCTTCTCGGCGTCCTGCCCCATGCTCACCCAGACATCCGTCATGATTACGTCTGCGTCCTTCGCCGCCTTCATCGCGTCGTGCTCCACTGATATTTTCCCAATCGCCTCCTTCCTCGCCCTCTCCATAACCTTCTCATTAATAGTATAGTTAGGCAAATTCGGGCAGCACGCGACCACGTCCGCGCCCAATTTTGAGAATCCAATCGCGGTGGAATTGAACATGTTGAAGCCGCAGTCGCCGTAGAACACTACTTTCAATCCGGCTATTTTTCCTTTTTTCTCAATCACGGTCATCATGTCCGCCATGGTCTGGCAGGGATGGTACAAATCCGTGAGCGCATTTATGACCGGCACTTTTGCATATTTCGCAAGCTCCTCAATATCAGTATGTTTATACAGGCGCGCCATTATGCCGTCCACATACCTTGATAACGTCTGCGCCGTGTCCCCGACCGTTTCCCCTCTTCCCAATTGGGTGGTGCTCATGTCCATGAAGAGCGCATGCCCGCCCAATTGTGTCATCCCGACCTCAAATGACACCCGCGTCCGTGTGGATGCCTTCTGGAAAAGCATCGCGAGCGATTTGTTTTTCAGCGACCTCTTCTCTTCCCCCTTCTTCATCCTTATCGCAAGGTCAAGGAGATATTCTATCTCCGCCTTCCTATAGTCCAACAAGGTAAGAAAATGCCTGCCTTTCATGTCCATGCAAATCCCCAAGCTGACCAAGAGGAAGGGGGGACGCCCCCCTTCTCTTTAGGGTAATCATAACCCCCCTTGCGTCAGTTCATCCATTTGTAAAATAGGAATATAAAGGTAGCGCTATCTCTTTCCGGTTTTCGGCATTACCGTCATCTTGGGCTCCACGACCGGAGGCGCGATGTTGAGCGCCTTCGCGACCAGAACGCCGTTGGTTTCCGCGCTGTATCTTATCAGGTTGACAAGAAACTCAAACATTTCCTTCGGAATCATCTTGTCTTTCTCCCATCTTGCGATGATTCCGTCAAGCTCTGCCTTCTTCCCCCCGACCTGGATGACCCCCCAGAATTTAAGGTTCGCAATATCCGGCTTGTACGCAGTCTCGTAGGTGAACAGTATCCTCATTTCGTCCTCTTTTGTTTTCTCTATTCCGCTTATGTCAAGCGAAACCCCGATGCTGTTGAACCTGTTGTCGGACTTGCATTCCGCTTCTACTTTGTATAGCCTTATTCCTCTCCACTCCATGTTCTTACCCGCCTAGCTTAGATTTTGCAAGGTTTATAAATCTAGAACGTTCCCCTCACGTTTGCTCCGCCCTGCACGTTTATCGTTTCATTCTCGCCTTCGGTCTGGACCCCTATGCCCATGTTCGCCCCGGCTGAGAACGAATCAAATACCCAGAAGCCCCTCCAGCTCTTGAAGTCTATGGCGAAAATCCCGAGGACCCTCTCCCGTTCGCCGGCTTCCCAGTATTGCACCCCCGCCCTTGCGTCTATGCCGTAATCGGAATTCACGATTGCGAGGCCGAGCTGCGCATCAACCTGCGTTGCGCTCCTGGCCTCCCCACCTTCAACAGGAACCACATCCATGGAAATCCCGGTTGCACCCGCATAGACGGATGTCAGTGTGAGGTCTTCACCGCTTTCAGCCAGGTCAAGGGCGCCTATCGCAACCCATTCTGTCGCCTGCCTCTCCTCGCCCTCCACGGTCTGTTCGCTGTAGCCGCCGCCACCAATGAAGCGGAGCCTGTCCTCCATGAACCTTGCGCGCACCGCCGCGAATATGCCCGCCCCCAATTCCTCAGAGTCCACCCCTGTGACAACGAGGTCTACGCCCGTTCCCCTCCCTATATACGCATGCAGGTCCCCGCCGCCCCCGCTCTCCCCGACCGCGAACCCCTGGCCCCTGAACCTCCATCCTTCCGCGGGCAATATCTCTGCGGTCGCGCCGTAAATGGGAATGGCATCTATGTTGCCTTCCGAATCCCTCTTCAGGTATATAGCAAAGCCCCCTATCTCGGGCATCCATGAAGTGGGCTGGAGAAGGGATGCAAACCCGAATCCGCCTTTCCAGGAATCCTCGTCATACATGCCGCCACCTGTCATCCTTAGCCCTATTGAGGAAACGTACCATCTGGCCGCTCCTGCAACCCTTAGTTTCCACTCCGCATCCGCCTGCTCCGCGGCTGCGGCAGACTGCTCAGGGCGGCTTAGCGGCGATACGTCTGCTGGAGCCAGCAATGGCGACACGGGGGCTATCTCAGGCTCCGCCGTTTCCATCCTTTCTATCGTCCTGCCCATCATCACCGAGGCGACCGCAGCCTTTGCCAGGTCCCTCGTCCCCGCATAAACCCTTCCACCCGCCCTCTGCTCCCTCAGCCGCACCGCGCCCTCAATCGTCCCGTCTTCGGTAGGGTTTATGGACTCGTGCATCATGTAGCCGCCACCGCCGCCAATGTACCATCCGTCCCTAAGCAGCGTACCGATAACCCCGCCCTCCAGGTTCTCCGCTTCCCATCCCCGCCTTATCCCGATGAAGCCGTCAATCATCCCCTTTCCCGCAACGAAATATTCAAACTCGCCGTGGATGCCTGCCGCGGGGTGCTCCGCGCTTTCTTCTATATCACTCACATAAAGCCTTCCAACCCAGAAGGTCCTCTCATCCATATCCATCTGCCCGAACCCCGCGCCCACCCTTCCTCCCCTCGTGTGCTCGTAATCCACATATCCGCCAAATTCACCTTCCTGGGTAGCGGCGCCTATGCCCTGGAATTCCACATCCTCCGCGGGCACGCCGGCAAACAGGACTGCGCCATCCATCTGAACGGACCAGTCCTCCCCCCCAAACCGGGTGGAGGCATATAATTTCCACGCATCATCCGTTGCAAAAGTCGTGTCGTAAAGGAGCTTCATCTCATCCATGCCCAGCGTTCTTGCATCCACGAGCCCGAAGCTGCCGTTCTCCCATCTTTTGAACACGTACATCTTGTACTCGTCGCCTTGCTTGAGGAAATAGGCTGCGGAATCCGCGCCCGCAGGCGCGGTTGTATTGAGCGAAACGAGCAGCCTGTCCAACGTGGAGCCGGTCACTTCCACATCAAAATCCCCCTGCAGCAATTCCCCGGTGGACATCTCCAGCGGCCCCATGGGCTGGTTCCTCAGCCTCATCTGCCCGATGTGCCTTTTCTCGCCCCCCGTCCCAACGCTGGCTATCTCATAAGATTCGTAAAATTCCCTCCCCCCTTCCCCGGCAATCCTCCCGGCTTCCCTCACAGCGAAGGTGGATGTTTCACCCGCGGGGGTCCTGTAAGAGTGGTATGCGCCGCTCGCATTCAAATCAAACGCGTTCATGTCCCCGACCGGAGGCACGAATTCAGGGGCAAGCTTCCACAGGTTCTCAAAAACGAGGGGAAGGGAGATGTACGGGAGGGGCACGTTGACCCGCCCCCAGACCGCATCTTCCCACAGCCCCCTCTCCGTTTCCCTGAGGCTTGGCGGGGCGGCAGGCCCCTGCGTCACATCCGGCGCAACGTGCTCTTCTATCGCCCCTGATGCCACCCACTGGACGTATACATGCCTTGGAACGTTTATCACTATATTCGCCGCAGGGACGTATATCTCCGCGAAATCCGGCCTGTCCGACGGGAGCCTTACCCTGACGTCCCTTCTCCTGCCGTTCTCCTCCCTCGCCATGTCCCTGAGCGCGTATACGTCTATGAAAATCTCCCTTATCCTTTCCGGAAGCCCTTCGTAGTATTCCCCGAGCTCCCTGTAGAACCCGCCATTTATGAGCGCGGAACTATATCCGCTTATGGCGGAAACTATCACCTCTATGCTTCCCCCGTCATAATTCTCAAACAACGTAGGCCCGGCCTTCCTTATCAGCAATGCCGCGTATGCGGAAGGCATCCCCTCCAGCCCGTTTATTATCCCCGCTATTTTCTCCGCGTCCTCGCTGGTGAGGGTGGCGAGCGAATCCACCCCCCGTTCGCTCTTCACCAATTGGTACAGTGCGAACCTCGCCTCAATGGGCAGGTTGTTGAACACTTCCGCGGCGGCCTCAAGCCTCATCTTGGTGTCCCTTACCACTGCACCGTCGTAAATATCCTCTTCGCCCGTGCTCAGCGGCGCCGCCTCGGCTGTGCTTTCCAGGAGCTGCTGGATTTTGGTGTCAAATCTGGTGAAGTCGCCGGCCGGGCCGAGTTCCCTGCCAATCACCCTGTACGCGGCCCTCAGCGCGTCTATCCCGGAAGCGTCTATCTCCGTCCCTCCTATCTCATAATGCCACATGGAGACCGTTCCGAGTAGAATCCTCTCCCGCAACTCCCTGGGAACCGCAGAGACTGCATCCTCTATGAGGTCCACCGCGCTTTCCAGGGACTGCGGGGTATATGCCGTGGCCTCCCCGGCCCTCCGCATCATCGCCTCAAAGTCGTCCTTCAGTTCCTCCACGTCCTCCTCCGACATTACGTCCGTGGGTATCTGGTCTAGCATGCTGTCTATGTTCGCCTTCTGGTCCTCGTCCAGGTTGCCGTTCAGCGCAACGCGCGCCCTGCCAATCACGAGAAGCGCGTGCCTCACCTGGTCAACCGTGGTCCTCAGCGTTTCAATATTGGTGTCCCTCTCGCCGAGCCTGCTGTCCAGCACCGCTTTAAAGCACCACCCGGCGCCCCCATCCGCCTTGCGGTCGTCTATCTGCGCAAGGAGGCTCATCGCCCTTGAAATCCAGCCATCTCCTATACTATAGTAATATGCGACACTGCCATCCATGAGGGCGCCGAACCTTTCCGCAATCTTCTCAGCCTGCCTCCTTTCGTATTCAAGGTCGCTAACGCGCGGTAGCTTCCTGAAAAGGGAATTAATGTCGTCCTGGGAGGCCTCCTCCCCGAGCCCCCTCAGCCTCTCCATCTCGCTTTCCCAGTGCGCGAGATTCTCGCCGTCAATCAAAATCTTCGCTTCGGCAATCCCGTTCTCCTCTGCAAATTCCTTTATCGCGTCTATTTTTTCCTTCATGTCCTCCAGCGTCGCAATCCTCGGCGCCATCTCTTCCTGTATAAAGGAATATACCAGGTTCACAAGGTTATCGCCGAACCTCGCGCTCAGCCTCCCAATGTCGTATCCCGGGGTGCGCAGGTCCCTCGCTATTATATCCATCCTCTCAAGCATGTTCGTTATGTCGTCATAAGCCATGGCAGGCAGCTCATCAAGTTCCCTCTCCCCCTGCAAATCCCGTTTGTATGCGTCCACGAGCGCCCAGTAGCTTTGCGGCAGGCCGTTTTCAAAAGCGGCCAGGAACTGCTCGTTGATTAGCCGCCGTCCAGTATTCGGGTCCGCCGGCTCGGCCCACCCATTAAATATTTCCAGTATCTTGACAAGCAGGTCGCTTCTCTCGGCTTCTTCTGCCCTCACAAATCTCTTGAACAGGCCCACTGCCTGTTCAGCAACCGCCTGTGCCTGCCCCGCATCAGCAGGAGGCTGCACCAGCTCCGCGGCCCTCCCGCTGATGGAGGTGTCCTCCCCCATCCGGTCAAGTGCGCCCTTCGCTGCCTCTTCCGCATCATGCCGTGTAGCCAAACGAGCCGCCATATCATTACTCCCTGCCGTTTGAGTATATATATCTTTCGTGCGCGCGTGCGCGTTCTGGGGCGCCGCCAGGTTCAGCACTGCCAAAAGAAGCGCGCGCTTTGCCCATGCGTTGCGGGGCATTCCAACATGCCCGATGCGCCCATGCCTTCCGAGCGCATCCATATCTCTGCGGAGATAACTCTGCTTCGCTGCGGCGAAGACTGGCAGAATCTCCCGAGCTTCTGCCATGGCAGAAATCCGCTTCTCTGCTGAGAAGACTGGCGAAGTCCTGCTGGACTTCACCACCTGCTGGTTTCCGCCATCCCGCGCCCAGACCCCCGTTCCCTGCGCATGTTTCCTGGCACCCAACCCGCCCTGCTGCGCGCTGGGCATATCACACACTCTGGGCTTCAAATATGTGCGGCGCATATGCGCCTATTTCTCGGCGCACCTCTTTTAAACCGTTGTTCCACTATCCCGCACAATGGAAAGTATTTAATACTCGCATTCCGCGTCTAATATAAGTCATCTTCGTTGGGTGATGCATTTTATGGAAAGCTCAGGCTCAAGGTCCAGGGAAAGGGTTCCGACAATCGCTGAATTGAGGCAGAACGGCTTCTCAAATGTCAAGCAGACCGAAATAAACGGCAAGACGTATCTAATCGCGGTGAAGGATTCCGTGCAGGTGGACCTTGACTCATTCATCAGAACAGCGGATTTGCGCGCATGGGTGATAGAGAACATGTCATCCGTCCGCGTGTTCCAGACGAACGCGCAGGGAAGGTCCACGCGCGAGTTGAACAGGAGGGACATCTCCGAGCTTCCAATTCCGGAAGAAGCGGCAGAAACCGCCGCGGCGGTGCCCGTCCCTGTGCCGGAGCACATCCGCCTAGGGAAGGAAACGGACGCGCGCACCAGGCAAATCGTGCGTGCGTTTGAATCCCGCACTTATGAAGGGATAACATTCCCGGGAACCGGCGGCGCAAGGGCGGAATTCTTCCAGCAATTTTCCGACCCGGAAAGGCAGATACTACAGCGCGCATGGGATTTCGCCGGCACGAAAGAGAGGGAACTGTTCGCCGCTGAGCTGAACGCATTCTTCTCCGAAACCGGGGATGGAAGGATGGGGATGATGACGCTCGCGAAAATCCTCCAAAGGATGGCGTCCGATTACCTTTCGCACCAGGGCGCGTACGCGCAGGCGAGGTTCTTCACGATAACTGATTTCTATCATTACACAAGCGACATAATGGAGGACGAAAAAACAGTGGGCGGAGCCCGCGAGCATTCCATAGGCAGCATAGGGAGGGAGATGAAAGGCGCAGTGCACAGGAGGTATGTCAGCCTCATAGACGAGCTGAAGGAGGAAAGGCGCACCGCAATCATAAGGCGCCTTCCAGGATTGGAGCAGGTCCCGACTCCCGCGGAAGGTGCGCAGGCTGAAGCGGCACAGGGCGCTGCACACGCCGCACCAGCCGAAACTGTAACGGAAGCCGCGCCAACGCAAATCCCCGGCGCGCTTGAGCGCATGTACATGTATTATTCGCAAATTGAGTTCGACCAGGCGATGATAAGCAGGCTTCCTGCGGGCAGCCCGCAGCTTGCCAACCTGCAGGCGAGCATGCGCGCGCACGAAGACCAGTTCCTTGCTTTCGTCCAGTCGCAGCCGCAGGAAATCCAGGACGCGGCGAAGTGGAGGGTGAGGGCGATAGAGGACAGGAAGGCCGCGGAGCTCAGCGCCCCTGCAACGGCAACGCAAACCGAAGCAGCAGGTGGCGCGGCAGCCCCCGCAACGGAAGAGGCGATGGCGGCTGCAGTGGAAGAGGCGCCTGCCGAAGAGCCCGCCACCGCAGCGGTTGAATCCGCCTCCGCCGAAGCGGCGCAGGCAGCCCAGGTTGAAGTGTATGATTACGCACGCTTCCAGCAGATTGCGGACCGGCTGGACCAGCTGGTTCCGGAAGGATACATGTTCTCGGACCCGCGCATACTGGACACGGGGCTGTTCCCGGACACCGCTGAAGAGGTGCATGTGCTATACAATGGAATTCAGGCGCATTTCGCGGACATGGAGGCCATTCTGGCGGCAGGGAATCTCACGGCTAACCAGATCAATCTCTTAGCACTCCTCAGGGCATCGGTGGAAAAGGCGCTCGGGATTGTTCCCTGATGGGAATGAATTTCATTCCTCGGGCACAAGCACTTCCTGCACCGAGTCCAACCCGTTTTCGTCCAGCCGCGCGCCCGTAATCCCGAAAATCTCGTGCTTCATCAGAAGCAGGTACATCGCAACCGGGTCCTTCCGGGTTCCCGGGGGGAGCCGCATCCAGTCCTCCACCAGCGTGCCGCGCAGCCGCGCGTTCTCATCCGCGTCCGCGCTCGGGCGCACGAACGCGTCCCACGTCCCAAAGCCCTTCGCCTCCACGTATGCGCGCACCTGCCCGGAAAAATATTCCTGCGCCCCCTCCCTGTGCGCGAGCTCCACCTTCTCATCCGGCCCGGCCTGCAGGTACAATTCGTAGAGCAGTTCCGCCCTCTTGCTCATCATCTCGTCGTGCGCCTCAACCAGCTGGAATGTGCGCCTCTCTATCCGTGCGCCCACTTCCGCAAGGATTTTTTCCTCGCGGCTCAGCTGCGCTTGGCCGGCTGCCATGCGTTGCATAAACGGCGAGAATTTAAATTCTTTTCTTCAGAACGTTGCATATGAAACTGAACTTTGCGGTTTTTGGAATCCTTCTGCTGGCATCATTCATGCTGTTTGGATGCGGAAGCCCGCAGGCGCCCGGCACCCAGTTTCCGGTTTCCGGCTCCCCGCAACCCGCGCCCGGAACACAGCCGCCTGCATCCGGAAGCGGCACCCAGCAACCAGCAGCCGGCAGCCAGCAATACCCGGACGTGAGCAGGGAGGACGCAATCCCATCAGGCGCGGTCAAGGTCACGGTGGACAGCGACATCTACCCGCCAATTCTGCATTCAGATGAATTCATGAATCCCGTTCCGCTCGGCCTTCCCGTGGATACATTGGGCGCGGAGGATTCTCCTTTCATAATGCCGGACGGGAACACGCTTTATGTGTGGTTCACGCCAGACCCGAACATCCCGGTGGAGCAGCAGCTCTTTGACAACGTGACCGGCATATATGAATACCATAAGGTGGGCGCGGGATGGGGCGAGCCCACGCGCGTCTGGCTCGCGGAGCCCGGGGAGGTTTCCCTTGACGGCTGCCTGTTCGTGCAGGGCAACACCGCGTGGTTCTGCTCGGCGCGCCTCGGAAATTACCGCGGCATTGACATGTGGACCGCGGAATTTGTAAATGGGAAATGGACGGACTTCCAGAACGCAGGGGAGAAATTGAACGTTGAATACCAGATTGGAGAAATGCACCTTTCCGCGGACGGCAACACGTTGTATTTCCATTCGGGCCGCGAAGGGGGCCTGGGCGGACTGGACATCTGGGCCACGGAAAAAGTGGATGGGGAATGGCAAAACCCGGTTAATTTTGAAATAATGAATTCACCGGATAATGAGGGTTGGCCGTTCATCTCCCAGGACGGAAAGGAATTCTGGTTCACGCGCTTCTATATGGGGAGCCCGGCGCTCTACCGCTCCAAAAATGTGGATGGGCAATGGGCGGAACCGGAACTGATCATCTCCCAATTCGCGGGCGAGCCGACTTTGGATGATGCGGGCAACCTGTATTTCACGCACCACTTCTATGAGAACAGCACGATGATTGAGGCGGACATCTACGTTGCGTACAGGAAATGACTAATGCGGGCGATGCCGTTTCGTCTCCTGCGCCCATACTACTGGATGTTTTTCCAACCATATGGTTGATTTACCAACCTTTATAAGATATCCTATTCGTAACTAATCCATGCTAAGCCCGGAATTCAGGATGTTAAAAGCCTTTTTGCATAATCCATCCAAAGAGATGTACGGGCGCCAGATAGAAAGAATGACAGACACAAGCCACGAAAGAGCCGTATTCTATCTTGACAAATTATCCCGCAACGGCATCCTTGCGCGCGAGAAGAAGGGAAGGCAGGTTTTCTATCTTCCGAACGGGCAAAATGAGCTCGCCCAAAAGGCGCTCTCCATTGCAGAAATGGAAAGGAAAATGGAATTCATAAAAAGAAATGGCACCGGCTTTTTTGTTCAGGACCTCGTTTCGCAGATAGCCGCGGAATGCGGGCCTTCCATCCATTTCATCCTCCTTTTCGGCTCGGTTGCAAGAAAGCAGGCAAAAGCCGGAAGCGACATAGACCTCCTTTTTGCCCTGCCCGGGAATGGGAACACAAAAGCAAGAATCCAAAAAATAATAAAAAGGAGGGAAACCATATCCGGCAAAAAAATCTCTTTTCACCCCATAACCCTCAAGGAACTGGAAAAGGCATGGCTGAAGGAGCCCGTGTATAAGAACATCTGGGACGAGAGGATAGTGTTTTTTGGGGAAGAGAACTTCTGGAGATTTGTTTTCAGGAATGGAACTCCGAAATAGATTTATGAGGCGAAAGGGATGGGATACGATAGGGCTTAATTTGCTCACTCATGCTCCCCGGCCAGCACTTCCAACGCATCCCGCAGCTGCGCAAGCGTCGGCCTCTGGGGTATAGTTATGCCCTTGGGCGCAAGTGCAAAATAAGAATTTGGCCCGTGGAATATGAATATTCCGCCAACCAGTTCTACATCCATCCTGGTGTAGTCAGGAGTGAACAGCCCGGTGCAGCCCCCGGTCTCCACTGTCAGCCAAGTGCCCACTGTCCTGAGCTCCATCACCGTGTTCCTGTTGCGCTCCACCTCAAAAACCCTCTCAACGTTGTCTGCCCCCACAATCCCCACGCGCAGAAGTTCAACCAGCGTGCCCCCTTCAAAATCCGTGTCCAGCAGCTTTTCCAGGCCTCCGGCATTGTCCGGCTTTCTGCTGCGCCCCATGCCTTCCTGCAGGAGCATTCTGGAATCCTTGATCGCATCCTGCATGGTTTCCTCAGGTATCTTCACGCCCATGGGCGCGAGCGCCAGGTCCGGGAAGCCATCCCCGGACAGGTAGAATATGTCCCCCTTCCTGCCCATCTTCAGCTGGTTGAGGTCATCATGCGACCAGAAGCGCTTCTCGGAAGTTATGAGAAGCCTGTCGCCCATGATTAGCACGCTGCCAGTTATGTCCCTCCATTTCTCCGCCGTGAACCCGCGCCCGCGCACGTACTCCACTATTTCCCCTCCGCAGAGGTATGCGCTGCGGAATCTTGCGAGAATGGAAAGCTCCGCAGTTTTCGGCTCGCTTTTTCCGCCCGCATTCCTGAATGTGCCTGCCGGATCTTCCTTTGGCGCTTCGGAAACCCTCTCGCCGGCTTTTGTGCGTGGATTCATGTGGAAACCCATGTTATTATTAATGTATTAGAGTGTTTATAAACATTTTGCTTGCCGCGCAGCGATTGGAAAATCAATTTTGCACGCGCGCGTTCGGAGAACCGTCCAAACCTTTAAAAACACATAGCAGCCTATCTATAACTTACCCACTTTAGTGGGCGTTTTCTCGCCCGAGGGGCGATATGGAAACCTGTTGCTTACAGGTTCGACTCACGCTTCAAGGGTCAAGAAGGGGAAAGAAAGATTGAACTAGCTTTTCCTGACAATTCCTTGACAATACAAGTACTCCATAATAACTCCAGTTGATCCTGCTGGAGGGTACTGCTATCGGAGTTCGACTAAGCCATGCAAGTCTACTC
>JAGVON010000096.1 GCA_020052735.1 archaeon
GCGTCGCAGATTCCGCACTTCTCGCGCAGGCCGAGGTAGTAGCTGGCGAATGCGCGCGCGTTTATTATGTAGTGTTTGTTGCTGCCTGTCTCCCCGGGCGCGGGGTTACGGATGTCAAAACATTCCTCGTTGGAAACAAAGTTTATGAAGTCGGCGGAGGGGCCGCAGCAGCCCTCGCTCACAAGGTTTGAATTGAGGTGGTCGCCGCTGCAGCATGCGTGCTCGCTGTTCTCGCTGCAATCAACATGCGAGAATTCCTGGAACTTGGATATCCACCTGTCGCCGTTGCTTCTCCAAATCCCCGGGCCAACGTAGTAGAGGCGGGTGAGATAGACGGTTAGGAGCCCCCGCGTGTTCTTGTACTCCTCGCTGCCCTCGCTCATGGTGAGGCCCATGTCCCTGCCCTTGCTGTCAAGGATATTGTCCGCCCATTTTACTCCTTCTGCAAGCTCGTATGTGCCAAGGCAGGCACTGTGCTCTGGGTTGAATGGGTTGAAGTTCTCATCCTCTTTGTAGGCGCAACCCTTAGCCACGTCTATGAGGCCCGTGGTATCAGTAACAGTGTCCCAATATGTGTATGGGACTACTTCGGTCTGCATGAGGCCGATTGCACAGAGGCGCTCCCCTCCGGCAGAGTAGGTATAGCCAGTTTCCACGAAGCAATTCTCATCCGGGTCGGAGATGGAATAGAGCTGGGTTTCTGTGCTCCTTCCGCAAGGGGCGCTGGTGTCCGCGGAGGAGACGGCGCAGGGCCTGAAGCCGGATTCATACCGCACGCTCGCCCGCACCAGCGCAGGGTCAAGGTCGCGGATGTCCGCGTATGCGTCAAGGGATGGATAATCGGTGCAAACGGAATCGTCGCTTGGGAGTGTGGGGCCGATTTTTATGGAGCTGGGCGCCTTCTCAACCAGGCAGGAATCGCAGCTGTAGAAGGGGTCCCATGAGCCGGCGGGCTCGGTGTAGGCGGGCGGGGCGGTGTTGAAGTCCGGGCCCACGAAAGAGTAGCCGGGCTGGGAATAGGAGCAGGAGGTGCCCGGGGCGTCGCTGAAAACCAATGGGACTACGCTGGAGGTTGCGTATGCGCCCTGGCAGCCGGAGAACCAGGAGGCCTGGCGCTGCGGGATGGGCGAGCCCGAGGAGTTGTACAATCCGCAGTCGGTGCAGCCGAGCGGGTCCGCCACTCCGTATAATGAGTATAATGAGCCGCCGATTATGCCTGAGGAGGCGAATGCCTGCGGGTAGGTGAAGAAGGCGGAGTAGCCCTCGGAGACCAGGGAGTCGTCCCATGTGCAGCTCCCGTCCATGCTCGTGGTGTTGTCAAAGAGGACGTAGGCGAGGATGGAGGGCTTCTTGTATTTGTATAAGAGATATTGGGAATACTGCGTCGCGTCCGAGAGCATGAGGAGCGGGCTGCAATAGGTATAATTGTTGGAATCTATTCCGAAGGCGAATATGTCAACGGAATCGCCGGCCTCCTGCATTATTTCGTCAAGGCCCTCGGACTCGTCCCATATGCGGGGCGCGAGGGCGATGATGCACTCGGGGCAGGCGGCCTTCATGGCGCGGACCTGCTCCTTAACTTCATCCACTTCTTCCTGCTTGGAGGAATTGAAGTTCATCTCCGAGGTTATGATTATGGGGCCGCCGCGGAAGACGGTGCCGGTGAGCTCCTCGGCTATCCTCCCGGAGCGGGCGGCATCTATGTGCTTGCCGTCGCTGTAAAGTATGTATACGGGCATCGCGCCCTTGTCCAGGAAGCACTCCGCCCTTTCCACATTCGGCATGGGGTATTCGCCGTTGCCGTACCTGCTGTCAAGCCATTTGACGGGCATGCGCAGGGAGTTGTTGCAGAAGGGGTTGGCGCGGTTGAACTCGCCGAATCCGCCCTGCCCGAACATGAAGAAATTGAGCATGTCCTCCCCGGCTGCGGCGCTCTGGCCCGCTCCGGGGCGGGTGCTGGGGTTGGACTGCACATAAGTGGTGAACTGGTCATAGGTGCAGGGGACGAATTGGCACTCGCTGCGGAGGTATGAGAATGGGTAGAACTTGTCTGCAGCGCTTGACCCGTGGAGGAAGTCCGTCTTGCAGACCATGCAGTTGCAGCTGCCCTGGGCGCAGAGGTCCTGGGAGCCGGCGCCGTCTATTATGACGCCGCTGCCAGCGACTGAGTTGCGGTAGTAGGTATCTTCTACGCAGTTGCCCTGGGTTGCGCAGTCCTGGCTCAGGCAGCCGAAGAGCATGAGGGCGGCGAGCAGGAGCGCGGGGAGCGCGAGGCGTTTCATCATTTCTTCCTCTCCTTTGGCGGCATGTAGGCCCACTGCCTCTTTTGCAGGTTGTTGAAATATAATGCTTTGCCGCTGCATATCGGGCATATGCCGCCCTCAGGCCTCGGGGAGTGGCACGTGCCGCAATAGATGAAGCGGGTGTTGTGGTATACCGCGGACCAGATGCTGCCCGCCTTGCGGATGAACTTTTCAGTGGTGGTTTCCGCGGTGCGGACCTGCTCCGGCTCAAGCGTGGTGTATTTTATCTCCTCTGAAGCGGTGCCCACGGGCATGCCGTCCATGTAAATCTTGGGCGGGTTGTAGATGTCCTGGAATCGGTACACCTTCCTTTCCTCCGCCTCCTTCTGTGCCTGCCTGAAGCGCTGCGGAAGCAGGTGCCCGACGGATTCGTACGTGGCGTATGAGAGCGGCCAGATGGGGTTGTTGAGGAAGAAGAGCATCGGGTTCATGAAGCCCCACATGCGGTTCTGCCTCGGGCTCTGGTAGCTGCGCATCTCCTGCTCCCTCTCCTCTGCGAGCTCGTATGCGGAGACCTGCCTATTCACTATGCCGAGGTTCGCCTGCTTCTGGAGGTATTCGTCCTTCTCAAAATAGGAGGTGTATTTGGTGCCGGAGACGAGGTGGGTGGCGAGGCGCGGGTCCGCGAGCACGTTGTAGTTGAAGTCCAGGTAGGAGACGCCGGGGTTTGTGTTCTCGTTCCATACGATGTTTATGTTCTTGTACAGCCAGGTCTGGTCCTCGTGCGCCCTGGTCTGGCCGTCCAGCATCGGCTTGCCGCCGTATTCGCGGGTGGACATCGGCCCGGTGAGCCTCTCGCGTATCCCGTGCTGCTTCGCGTAGTTCGGGAGGTAATACTCGTCCCTGGCTGAGCCGAGCCCCTCCTCTGGCTGGAAGACATCGGAGACGAACTTTATGCCCGAGGCGAGCTTTGCCGTGAGGTCGCCTTCGCGGGCTGGCGGGCGGCTCATCATGTCCGCCAGCGGGTCCAGCATGTATTTTCCTACGAGGTGGGTTAAGGGATGGATGGGGGAAACGGCGAGGGATGCGGCCTTCTGGGCCGTGCTGGACTGGAGGTCTATCGCTGAATAGAACGGGTCAAGGAGGGAGCGGACGCCCTCAAGGGTGCGCCCGGGGCCCATCGCGTACGGGTGGAGGGGATGGTATGTCTTGTCGTGCTTGCTCGGGTAGCCGTACCAGGAGGTCAGCGCGCCCCTCACCTGCAGGATGAAAGGCGCGCCGAGCATCCAGTTTATTGAGAGCGGGGAGAGGCGTATCCTCTCCATGAACTGGCGGAAGGAACGCCCCTGGAATTCCTTGAGCGTGCTTGCGACCGCCTCGGGGTGCGTCGCCGGGCCGTGGTGGTGCATGGCCGCGAAGTTTATCTGTGAGCCGATGCTGGAGGTGAGCCCCCTTGAGTCCCTGGTTATGGTGGATTCCCAAACCGCGCGGTAGCGCGTCATTGCGTTTATCAGGTCCGTGGCGTCTTTCCTGAACATGTCGGTGTTCATCCGTATGGAGGGGTCCAGCTCTGGGTTCGCCATAGCCGCGGCGAGCCGGCCGGAAAGGGCGGTTGTGCGGGCGCGCAGGTATTCTGTCTGCATGGTCGCGTGCAGGAGCTCGTTCGCCTGCGGCATGAAGGAGGAGAGCAGGGCCTGCTCAACTCCCTTGCTGAAGGGCTGCCATATCTTCTGCAGCGTCTTGCGGAAACCGATGAATTCAAGGTCGCGCTGCGGGCGGATTGAGAGGAGCCCGGTGCGCTCCATCGCGGCGGAGTCGCCCGCGGTCTTGCACATGCTGTGCACGAAGTAGGCGGCAACGTCGCGCCTGTCGTTGCCTGCCCACTGGATGAGGGAGCGGGCGTGTGCGGTCATCAGGGAGCGGGTCTCTTCGTCTATCACGGGATGCTTGTACATGCCCTCCTTGGCTTCGGGGGAGCCCCTTATCCTCTGCATGACCAATGCCTGCTCCCTCTGGAGTTCCGCGGGCAGGGCTATCTTCTCCGTGTCCATGCGCTCCGCGACCTTCTGCGGGTCAAACGCAGTCCAGCGGCCGCCGGCATTCACCGCGAGCGTGCCGCCTACGACCCTGTCGCCGTCGCTGAGGCGGAGGCCCTGCGCCTCCCTCCCCTCTGTGAACGGGATGTAGCTGCCTTCCCTTGTCCTCACCCACACGCGGTCGTGGAGCTCGTCCATGGTTATGCCGCGCCTTACGAGGTTCTCAACCATGCCGTCCGTGACCCAGCTGGAATCCGCGCGCTTGCCGTTCGTGTCGCCGAACATCTGGGCGTAGCGCTCCTTGTACGCGCCGTAGGTGGAGGCGAGGAAGCGGAACTCCGAGTTGGAGGTGTAATATGCGTCCGGATATTTGGAGCCGACCATGCCCCTTATGCGGTTGTAGAACATGTCCGCCGCGATCTGCTCAATGCTCGCCTTCCTGCTGATGTGGGAATAGTTCTTCTCGCCGTATGCCTGCTCCATGACTGTGGATTTGGCGTGCCTCTTCTCGCCCATGTAGGGCGTGCCGGGGATGAAGGTGCGCCAGAAGCCGCTCACGTCCGCGTTCCAGTAGCGCGGGTCCGGGCCGTATTCGCGGGCAACTTCGGATTGTGTCCACATGGGCTGCTTGAAGGCGGCGATGTCCGGGTTGTAGAACAGCTCATATACGTGCTTCATCCCGCCCATTTTCTTCTTGCCCTCGTCGCTCAGGAGGCTCTTCGCGTATTCCTCCGCGCGCCGCATCATGGGGCGCAGCTTCTCGTCAAGCCCGGGAAGCAGCTTAGGGTCCGAGGGGAGCAGCCCCCACATCTCGTTCACGAGGCGGAGCCACATCACCTTTGCGCTGTCCACGAAGGAAGCCGGCTTAAGGCCTGATGCGCCGTCAATGAAGCTGTGCAGGAGCATGAATGTCCATGTGTCGTCGTATTTCCTGTTGCCGGCGGAGTAGCGCAGGCTGTCGCGGCCCACCCAGGGGTAGAAGCCGCCGCGCGCGTTGTCCCGGAAGTCGCATATCTCATTGACCTTGTATTTGTCCACGAGGAATTCGTGGAGCACCTGGAGCTTCTCCCGGTCGCTCTTCTGCGCGGCCTCTATGGATTTGAGCTTGTTCATGAACGCCTGCACACCGGCGCGGTCAAAGGAGACGCCTTCGGCGGTGGCGAGCTGCATGAGCCTTTCCACCATCTGTTCCATGGAGAGGGCCTTCTGAGAGAGGATGTCGCGCATCTTCTTGTCCGCGTCCAGGGCGCGCGCGTTGCCGAGCAGGCCCATGTGGCCGACTATCTCAAGGTCGCCTATCTTCAGCAGTTGCTCCTGGGAGAGCTCAAGCTTCACGCCGCGGGATTCAAGCACCCTCTTGACGAGGTACATCGCGGCGTTCGCCTTGGACTCCTTCATCTGCGTCTTGTAGAAGTCGGAGATGCGGGAGCGGATGTCCATGAGGTAGAGTTCCTTCTGCGCCTCGCCCTTCTTCGGGGCAGGCATGGCGGGAATTAGCGCGCCTGCGCCGGCGCGCTCCACGCCCTTTGCGGAAACCATGGAGACCGCGCCCTTCGCGGCATATTTTGTGAATTGGGATATGTGCCTTATGCTGCCGGAGGCGGAACCGACCGCCACGCGGAGCTGGTCGCGGACATCCTCGGGCATCAGGTAGTAGAGGGGGGATTTCTTGCTGTCCAGGACCGCATTGACCACCTTGCCGAGGCGGGGCGGAACGTTGCCGGTTATCATGGCGAGGGTCTTGTCCGTGAGGTCGGCTTCTATCCTGCCGCTCACTGCGGAGAGGGCGATGTCCTCGCCCGTCTTGCTCCTTTCGCGCATCTCCTTCAGGGCTGCGGCGGCCCTCTTCAGGTCCGCATCCTTCCCGGGCTGGGGGCGGAGCCCCGCGATTTCCTTCGCCTGGGCGACTGTCTTCCCCTCCTTGAGGGCGCGGAGGGCGAGGTAGCCCATGTGGGGGGCGTCCTTTGCGAGGGCGAGTATGTTGTCAAGCTCACGGGGGGAGAAGCCGCGCTTCATCAGGTCGGATTTGAGCGAGTTGGACTGGCCGGAAAGGAGCTTGTTGGAGGCCATGCGCATGGCCTTTATCTCGCGCCTCATGCGCACGTACGTGGCGCCGAAGGCAAGGCCGCTGTATGACATGGACTTGGGCTTGGGCAGGAGCGGGGTCGTTATGTCAAGGAGGGATGCCGGGCTCCTCCCTGTGAAGAACATGGAGGCGACGAAAAGGCCGATGATGATGAAGCCGATTATGCAGATGGGGTTCCCTAGGGAGTTTGTGCCTATTGTGGAGAGGGCTTCGCCCATAGCGGAGAAGGCGCGCCTCTGGGAGTCGCAGACGCGCAGCATCGGGGAGGCGGCGGGATTCAGCTCAACGGGCATGCCGCCCGGCTTGCCCCCGGAGAATCCGGCATAGAACTGGACGCATTTGTCCTTGTAAAGCTCGGGGTCTATCTTGCAGGCGGCGATGCCAAAGGGACTCGTTTTGAGGGGGCCGGCCGGAGCGCCAATGCAGGTTACGGGGATGAGTGTGGACGAGAACTGCCCGTCCGGGCCCACTTCGTTCTTTTCATAGAAAAGGGTTATCACGGCGTCCGGGACCGGCAGCTGCTGGACTGTGCTCGGGGCTGGCTGGATGTCAATGTTGTATTCCTCGTGCAGGAAATCCAGGTATTGCTGCTCCACGGCTGCGCGGTCGCGCTCCTGGCTGAAGTCCGTCAGGGTGGAGGATAGGTTGATGCCTATCTGGGACGAGGTGTAATCAAATGTGAGCTCAAGGCTGGTCTGGCCGCATGCGGCGCAGGGGCTTGTGGCCTCGGAAAAGGAGAGGGGGATGAGTGCCAGTAGTAGTATTAGCACAGCTAAACACTTCCTGCCAGCACGGGACATGGAATTATTACTGAATACCGCTTTTAAAGTCTTGTGTTCGCGTTTCGCGTTCGGAAAAAAGAGGAGGGCGGTGGAATGCCGCCCGGTTGAATCGCCTAGCCGTGCCCTACCGCCAGGCCCCAGCCTGCCCGCTCCCAGTTTTTTGGGTTCTGAGCGTACTCGCTCAGCACATCCGCTGCGGACGTGGAGGCGCCATTCGTGCCGCTGCGGTACATCCTCAGGGTGAGCACCAGCATCTCATCGCTGACTATGCGGGTGGCTGCCCCTACGAGGGAACGCTCATCAGGGGGGGCGGGGCCTGCCCTTTCGGAGAGCATCTCCACCGCGGATATCATAGTTCCTTTCCCTTCGCCGATGCGCAGCGTGCATGCCTCCAGCTTGAGGCGGAGCCCCTGGTCCCGGAGGATGCGGGCGATTGCGGGCCCGAGCTCCTGCTCCCTGGATCCGGGCCGGGACCTTTCGCCGGCCCTTCGCATGAGCTGGCATCCATCGGCGCACTTGGCGCCTACATTTCCTTCTTTCAGTGTTCGGGTTGTTTCCTGCATTATTATCACCTTTTTTCATTTTTTTATTTGTCTTGCGGCAAAAAGGCAAGGGGGGAAGTTTTGTTTCTGGGGTAGTTATGTGGATGGGGCTAGGCCCCAAAATAGAAGAAGCTGAAGGGAGCGGAAACCGCGATTTGTTTTTGGTTGTGCCCTTCCATGTTTACTACCTGATTATCTATTTCTGCCACCCAACGTTTTTTAAATGATGGGGGCGCTGGCGCTGTATGTAACCATGGTTACATGAAAGGCGGGGACGCGAATTCTTTTTAACCATGATGGGGAAACGCGAATCGTATGGAAGACGAAATCTACCTCAACAAGCCGGACGAGCTGTTCGCGGCGATTGAGAAGAAGAAGGAGGATGGGAAGATCATGGTGGCGCAGATTGCGCCCGCGGTGCGCGTCTCCATCGGCGAGGAGTTCGGGAGGGCTCCGGGCGAGGACCTCACCTACAAAACGGTGGGGCTGCTGCAGGCGCTCGGATTCGGGCACGTGGCGGACACGCCGCTAGGCGCGGACATAAACATTTTTGAGGAGGTGGGGGAAATCCTTTCCGCGCTGGAGCGCGGGGACGACAAATACTTCCCGGTCTTCAATTCCTGCTGCATAGGGTGGAGATTGTACTGCAAGAACAAGCACCCGGAATTGTACCATCTTGTTTCGCCCATTGCCTCCCCGCACATGGTCACGGGGAGCGCGGCGAAGCACATCATCTCCAAAAAATTGGGCGTGCCCGTGTCCAGGATATGCATGGTGGGCATAATGCCCTGCGTGCTGAAGAAATACGAGACGAGGGAGAGGATGCCGTCGGGCGAGAGGTATGTGGATTACGTGCTGACTACGAATGAGCTGGCGATGTGGGCGAAGAAAAAAAAGATGGACATAAGCAAGGTCAAGGAAGGGAAATTCACGCCCCTCCTGCCGGACAGCTCAAAAGATGGGGTTATATTCGGGGCGACGGGCGGGATAGTGGAGGCGCTGCTCACGAGCCTGGCGTGCAAACTGGGCGAATCCCAGAAAAAAATACAGTTCCGCGGAGACGAGCAGGTGAAGCAGCTCTGCGTGCAGATAGGCAAATACAAATTGAACGTCGTTTCCATTTATGGGGTGTCCAACCTGGACAGGGTGCTGGACGAGATAAAGCACGGCGTGAAATACCATTTCGTGGAAGTGATGAACTGCCCGTACGGGTGCGTGGGCGGGCCGGGCCAGCCGCTTCCGGCTACGGAAGAAAAATACAGGGCGAGGGCGCACGGATTGAGGGCGGCGGCGGACAAGAAGCCGCTCAAGTGCCCGATAGGCCAGGTGGGGATTTCGGGGATTTATGATACATTGGGCATAAAGCCGGGGAGCAGGGAGGCGCAGCGCCTTTTCTATTTCAACGGCACCAAGATATGACGGGGTTTGCGTGCCCGGCACATAGTTTATAAATTCTTAGTTTGTAAGTAGAGCGCAAGGTGAAAGGATGTCAGTAAAGCTTTCTAAACTGTACGGGATGGAGATTTTCACCGACGGCGGGAAATACGTCGGGACGGCCCAGGACTTCGTGATAGACCTGGAAGGCGGCGAGGTCGCAAGGATGCTCCTTGAGCAGTTCAGCTCCATAAAGGGAAAGGAAATCCTGAAGGAGAAGAGCGTGCTCTACAAGAACGTTAAGTCCGTGGAAGACGTAGTGGTTGTCGCAAGGACGCACTAGGTGCGCCCATGGGCGACCTCATGAATGCCGTCCGTGCAATTGTTGCATTAGTGCTCGGGTTAGCGGTCGGCTATTTCTGGAAGACGACGCGCCCCGCGGACGATTTGCTCACGGTGGCAGGCGTGACCATAATAAGCATAGTGCTGCTGTTCTTCCTGCTAAAGGCGATCGGGAAGGGAAGCTAGCCCGGTTGCCTTAACCACTTTTTCAACTGTTTTTCTACCCCTGCTTTTCTCATCAACGAGCACGCAGCCGGCTTCGGGCTGCCCGTACAATACTGCATACCCTCTCTTCAGGAGATGGATGAACGGGATTGCCACCAGGTCCTCCTCCCCCTCTATGAGAAGGGAGCCGCCTTCGCGCATGAGCTGGGGCACAACCAGGAAAAGCGCCTCGGAGATGGTGCCCGCGGGGTTCTCCATGCGTTTTGGGGAGGGGTATTCCTTCTCTATCCTTTTCCTCACCCCATCTGCGACCGGGCCGCGCATCGTGCGGAAGTCAAAGACCGCTACATGGGGCCTTTTCCCTTTCATGAGGAGGGCATAGACCACCTGGTCGCCGACCGCGATTATCTTTTTCCCCTCCATCCGCGGAAGGAGCGAATCAAATGTGCCCTCGTCCCCAAGGGGTTTTTTAAGGGATGCACGCAATTCCTCACTCAGCGCTACCATGGCTTCTGGATGCGCCTAGAGAATTAAAAAAGTGATGCAATGGCAAGGAAGAAAGGGCTCTCCAGGAACACGAAAATACTAGGAGTGGTGAGCTTCCTCAACGACGCGAGCAGCGAGATGCTTGAGCCCATAGTGCCGCTTTTCCTGGTCAATGTTCTGGGGGCGAACGCCCTCATAATCGGGCTGCTGGAGGGCTGGACCGAGATACTGGTCGCGGTGAATAGAATAATATCCGGATGGCTTTCGGACAAATACAGGAACCGCAAGAACCTGGTTTTGTTCGGATATTCCCTCTCCACATTCATGAAGGTGTTTTTCGCCTATGCCACGAGCTGGCAGCAGTTCTTCGCGCTGAAGACCGTGGAGAGGGTGGGTAAGGGGATAAGGACGCCGCCGAGGGATGCACTCATAGGGGATTCAGAGCCGAGCACCAGGCTCGGGGCCGCATTCGGGTTTAGGAAGATGATGGATTCCTCCGGAGCGATACTCGGGCCGCTGCTCGCCGCGTTCATGCTTGCTTTCTTCATAGGCATGGGCGAGGAGGAGGTGTACCGCACCATATTCATGATTGCGGTCATACCCGCCGCGCTCGGCGTGGGGATGCTCTTCTTCGTGAAGGAGAACCCGAAGCAGATAAGCAAGATAAGGGACGGCGTCTCGCTATTCAACGGCCACGTGAAGGACTTTATGATTGTCGCTGCTTTCTTCTCGCTCGGGCAGATAGGGACCGCGTTCTTCGTGCTCAGGACGAGCGAGATGCTCCCGCTGGTGATGGTTCCCGTCGCATACCTCGCATATACTGCGGCTTACGCGGCATTCGCCATACCCGCCGGGCTGATGACCGACAGGATAGGGCCGAAGAAGATAATGATGCTGTCATATGTGCTGTTCGCGGCTGGCTCGCTGGTGTTTGCGTTCTCGGAAAGTTCATTTTCCCCGTTCTTGGGGTTCCTGCTGCTGGGGATGTTCATCGCGATAATAGAGACCACGCCGCGCGTCTATCTGGTTGAAACGGTTCCCGGGCACAGGTACGCGAGCGCCATAGGGACGTACCAGGGCGTGACCGGGATACTGCTTCTCCCCGCCAACTTAATCGCGGGGCTGCTGTGGGAAACGGAATGGCTTGGAGCGCCCGCGCCTTTCATATTCTCGGCGGCGGTTGCGCTCGTAGCCGTTGTGCTCATGTTCGTGTTCGTGAAGCCAGCGAGGGGCAACCACCGCTAAAGCTCCCGCGAGCCGCTTTCCGTGCCCACGATTATCTTTGAGAATTTGGTGAATATTCCGTTCTCAACCACGCCGGGGATTGCGTTTATGTCCTGCTCCAGCTTTTTTGCGTTCGTTATCTTCATCTCGCAGTCCAGGATGAAGTTCCCGTTGTCAGAGACCACGGGGCCGACTTTCCCTCCGCCGCTGCGGAGCTTGGGCTTCGCGCCGAGGTTTTCCATCGCCTTCATGACCGTTGCGTATGCGAAGGGGAGGCACTCAACCACCACTGGATAGGATTTGAGCTTGAGCTTGCCTTCGTCAACGACCACGAGGAATTTGTCCGCGAAATAGCCCACGACTTTTTCCCGGGCGAGCGCGCCCCCTCCGCCCTTGAGCACATACTCTTTTCCTATTATGTCCGCGCCGTCCACCGCGAGGTCTATCTTGGAGACCTGGTCTAGCGAGACGATGGGGATTCCGTTCTTCTTGGCGAGCATTTCCGTGTCAAAAGAAGTGGCGACGCAGACGAACTTCTTCCCTTTTTTCATCTCTTCGCCGACTAAATTTATGAAATGGAAAACGGTTGAGCCGGTCCCGAGGCCGAGCACCATCCCGTCCTTCAGGTATTTCATCGCGCCCATGCATGCGTTGAGCTTCGCGTCCATAGTTAGAGATGGGGGGTTGGTTTAATAAAAATGATGGGGCGGTCAGTTTGCTTGAGGTTTTAATTCGTGACTTACGTGATTATAGGTTTTTGGATTCCAGCGCGTCGTTGAGCCTGAGATTTTTGGGCTCCTTTTTGCACTGAGCGAGAACTGGGGTTCGAGCGAGGCAACCCAACGGCAGAGTGAAGCGAGGCTTTGTCCGAGCTTCACGATGACAAAAAGGAGTGGTGGGCTTCCCGGTTTGCGAAACATGCGCCTTGTGGAGCTCTCACCATCGGCTCCACCCCCTTGCTCTCAAGCACAGTGCAATACGCTTAGGGCTGCTCCTTCCGGCCTGACCCGGTTCGCATAAAGCTGCCGTCCCGAAAGGGAGGGCTTCGACGCCTTAGGTGAGAGGCGCAAAAC
>JAGVON010000004.1 GCA_020052735.1 archaeon
AGGAAGCTCGCGGAATTCTACGAGCGCGCGGGCAGGGTCAAGACGCTGGGAAGCGACGAGCGCTTCGGCTCCGTCACGATTACGGGTGCGGTTTCGCCTCCGGGAGGCGACATCTCCGAGCCCGTTTCCCAAAACACGCTCCGCGTCACGAAGGTGTTCCTCGCATTGGATGCCTCGCTGGCGCACAGGAGGCACTTCCCGGCAATCCACTGGCTGAACTCCTATTCTTTATACACGCAGACGCTGGATCCGTGGTACGAGGAGAACCTCTCCGCGGATTTCCCGGCGATGAGGAACGCGGCGATGGCGCTCCTCCAGAAGGAAGCGGAACTGCAGGAAGTGGTGCAGCTCGTGGGGCCGGATGCGCTCCCGGAGAAGGAGCAGGAAATCCTAATAATCGCAAGGATGCTGAGGGAGGACTACCTCCAGCAGAGCGCCTACCACGAAGTGGACGCCTTCTCAAGCATGAAGAAGCAGTACCTGATGCTAAAGAACATCATGCGCTTCCACGAACGCGCCACGGCAGCCGTGGAACAGGGCGTGCAGCTCAAGAGCCTTCTTGGGCTCAAAGTGAGGGAAAGGATAGGGAGGATGAAGGAGATTCCCGAGGACAAGCAGAAGGAGCTTGAGGCGCTGTACAAGGAGATAGACTCCGAGTTTGACGCGCTCACGAGCAGGAGGTAATGGCATGAAGGAATACAAGACAGTCACTCAAATCGCGGGCCCGCTCGTTTTCGTTGAGAACGTTTCCGGGGTTGCATACAACGAGCTGGTTGAGATCACAATGCCCAGCGGGGAGAAGCAGAAGGGCCAGGTTCTGGACGTCAGCGAGAAAGTCGCGGTCGTGCAGGTCTTCGGTTCCACTTCCGGGCTCAACACCACGAGCACCTCCGTGAAATTCCTTGGCGAGACGATGCGCCTCGGCGTCACCGGGGACATGCTCGGAAGGGTGTTCAGCGGAATCGGCGAGCCGAAGGACAGGAGCCCGAAGCCCGTTCCAGAGGATAGATTGGACATCAACGGCGCCGCAATTAATCCGTATTCAAGGCAGGAGCCGAGGGACTTTATCCAAACGGGCGTCTCCACAATAGACGCGATGAACACTCTGGTGAGGGGGCAGAAGCTGCCCATCTTCTCCGCATCCGGCCTTCCGCACAACCAGCTGGCCGTGCAGATTGCGAGGCAGGCGAAGGTGAAGGGAGGAGAAGAGAAGGAGGACTTCGCCGTCATTTTCGCGGCGGTCGGCATCACGAACGAGGAAGCGTACTTCTTCATGCGTGACTTTGAGAAGACGGGCGCGCTGGAGCGCGCGGTGCTCTTCCTGAACCTCGCGGACGACCCGTCCGTGGAGCGGCTCATCACCCCGAGGCTCGCACTGACCACCGCGGAATACCTCGCTTTTGAAAAGGACATGCACGTGCTCGTGATAATTACGGACATGACGAACTACTGCGAGGCGCTGCGTGAAATTTCCTCTGCGAGGCAGGAAGTGCCCGGCAGGAGGGGTTACCCCGGTTACATGTACACCGACCTCTCCACGATTTACGAGAGGGCCGGGCGCGTCGTGGGCAAGAAAGGGACGGTGACGCAATTCCCAATCCTCACGATGCCCGCAGATGACATTACGCACCCGATTCCGGACCTTACCGGCTACATTACCGAAGGGCAAATCGTCCTGAGCAGGGAATTGCACAGGAAGAACATCTACCCTCCAGTGGATCCGCTTCCTTCCCTTTCGCGGCTGATGAACCTCGGCATAGGAAAGGACAGGACGAGGGAGGACCACAGGGGCGTCTCTGACCAGCTTTACGCAGGGTATGCGAACGGCAGGGACTTGAGGAGCCTGAGCGCGGTGGTCGGCGAGGAATCCCTCACCGAGGTGGACAGGAAATACCTCAGGTTTGCGGATGAGTTTGAAAAGAAGTTCATCACCCAGGGCCCGTATGAGGACAGGAGCATAGAGCAGACCCTTGATTTGGGATGGGACCTGCTTTCCTCGCTGCCCGAGGACGAGCTCAAGAGGGTGAAGAAGGAGTTCATAGAAAAGTACGGGAGAAAGAAGAAGTAATTTGAAAGGTGAAGACATCCATGGCTGAAAGGGCTAACCCGACGAGAATGGAGCTGCTCAAGACCAAGGCACGCATAAAGCTTGCCAGGAAGGGGCACAAGCTCCTCAAGCAGAAGAGGGACGCCCTTATCATGGAATTCTTCAAAATACTCGGCAAGGCGCGCGACCTGCGCGGCGAATTGAGCGAACGCATGAAGCGCGCCTACCGCACCCTCTCCAAGGCCCAGCAGGAGCACTCCACCTTTGAACTGGAAGGGGTTGCCGCTGGAATGGAGAAAGAGCTGGGGCTTGAGGTGCATTCCCGCAACATCATGGGCGTGCGCATCCCGGAAATCTCCTCCCGCTTTGAGAAGAAGCCCTATCTGGAAAAGGGCTATTCCATAATAGGCACGAGCGCCGCGATAGACGCCGTGGTGGAGGACTTTGAGGAGGCGCTCAAGATAGCGATTACGCTTGCGGAAACGGAGACTGCAATCCGCCGCCTAATCCTGGAAATAGAGAAGACCAAGAGGCGCGTGAATGCCCTTGAGTACGTGCTCCTGCCCAAGATGGAGAAGCAGAAAAATGATATCATGATGCGCCTTGAAGAGGCGGAAAGGGACTCGTTCGTAAGCCTAAAGGTCATAAAAAGGAGATTGGAAAAAGAGGGCGCTTCCTGATGCACAAGCGTTCCATTCCCAAGAGGGAAGTGCGTGACCTGAATTCCACTATTTCATTCTTTCAGCTGGACATAAAAGCCACAATAGAAATAGTTGAAGACACTAGAGGAACAACTATTCTCCAGGAAGGAGAACCCGTATTGTTATTGCACCAAGATAAGTGGTTCCCGACGCTCCAAACCCTGAACAAGAGCAACACCCTCAATAAGATTACAGTGGATATGGGCGCCATCCCCTTCGTATGCTCCGGTGCGGACGTCATGCGCCCCGGCATAAAGGCGATAGAGGACGGGATTGCGAAGGATGCGCCCGTAGTAGTGATAGATGAAAAATACGGAAAGCTTCTGGCCGTCGGCATTTCCCTTTTCAGCTCGGAAGAAATGAAAAAGATGGAAAGGGGAAAAGTAATCAAGAATCTCCATTACGTCGGGGACTGGATTTGGAACTTCAACAAGGCTACGGAGTGATGCGTGCCATCCTGTGCAGTGCCGCGTCAATCCTATTTGGTTTGCGCGGGAAAACTTTCTTATCCTCAAGCCGCCCTTGTAAGGCTTCCCCGGACTCACGCTTGAGGCGCAGCATTAGGTTTCCAAGCCCGATTTTCGCTTCGTTGCTGAGGGAGCCGTTCATAGTATCAAGGAGGAACGTGCCCTGGTCGCCGGCTATCCCAGCGAGTATCGGCCTGCTCCGCACCATCTGGCTGGCCTTCTCGGCGATTGCGCGCGCCGCATCCGTGTCGCCGCCCTTCATATGGATTGCAAAATCAACTATCATCAACTTTACTATTGCCGCTTCGGCATGGAGGGTTACCTTTGTCGGGATGTTCATGGTTTGATTGTGGTCAAACATACTTATATATGTTTTGTTGGCACCGGGAAATCCCTTTTAATTCCTTATTCGCCCATTCTCCCATATGTTCCTCAAAGCCAAGAAGGAGATATCCAAGATAATCGCCGAAGCCACGGGGCTCACCCAGGAAGAGGCATTCTCCTCCCTAGAGATGCCGAAGGGCGAATTCGGCGACCTCGCGTGCAAGGCTGCGTTCCTGCTGGCACCGAAAGAGAAAAAGGCACCCGCACAGATTGCGGCGGAGCTAATCCCTAAACTAAAAAAGCATAAATTTGTGGAGAAAGCCGAGGCGATGGGCCCGTACATAAATTTCTTCTTCACGGAAAAATTCTACGTGGATGCGCTCAAGGACATAATGAAGAAGGGGAAGTCCTACGGAAAGGGAAAGAAGAAGGGAAAGGCGATGGTGGAGTTCCCCTCCGTGAATCCGAACAAGCCCTGGCATGCGGGTCACTTGAGGAATGCGATTTTGGGGGATTCTGTTGCAAGAGTGCTTGCACACTCCGGCTGGGATGTTGAATCCATAGATTACATAGACGACCTCGGATTACAGGTTGCCCAATCCCTTTGGGGCTACATGCACCTCGGCAACAAGCCCTCCGGGAAATTTGACCACTGGCTCGGCGCGCAGTACGTGGAAGTTGCAAAAAGGATGGAGACCGACCAGAAGGTGCAGGCGGAAACCCGGGAGTTGCTCAAGAGAATGGAGGAAGGAAACAACGACATTTCCAAAAAGGCGCGCTGGCTCGCCGAGGAATGCGTGAAGGCGCAATATGCGACGGACTTTTCCTATTCCATCTTCCACAGCGGGCTAATCTTTGAAAGCGACATCGTGCATACCATTTTCCACGAAGGGCTGGACATGGTGAAGGAGAACAATGCAATAGTCCTTGAAAAGGAAGGGAAGAACGCGGGCTGCTGGGTCGTGAAACTGGGCGAGAAATTCCAGAAGATGCAGGACCCCGACAAGATTCTTGTAAGGAGCGACGGCACCGCAACCTATACCGGAAAAGACCTCATCTTCCAGCTTTGGAAACTGGGAAAGCTTAAGGGAAAGTTCAAGTATAAACCATTCATAAAACAGCCGAACGGCGAGGAAGCATTCGCAACTGGCGGAACTGCTCCAAAGCCCTTCGGAAATTCGGACATGGTAGTGAATGTGATCGGCTCCGAGCAGATTTACCCCCAAGAGGTCATAAGGGAAGTCCTTCTCCGCCTAGGATATGGGAAGGATGCCGCCAGATATGTCCATCTCGCTTATGAACATGTAACGCTCCCGGACGAAAAATTCTCCGGAAGGGCAGGCACATGGAAGGGATACACCGCCGACGAGTTATTGGAGGAGTCCGTGCGCAGGGCAAAGGAAAAGATTTCCAAGGACGTGCCGGAGAGCGAGAAAGACAAGATTGGGCGGGCGGTCGGGGAAGCCGCAATCCGCTACTCTTTTGTGCGCACCACCCCGGAAAAGAAACTCATCTTCAAATGGGAGGAAGCCCTCTCTTTGGAGGGCAATTCCGGCCCCTACCTCCAATACGCATACGTGAGGGCTAGGAAAATTATGGAAAAGACGGAAGAAAAGCCCTCCATCTCCGCGAAATACAAATTCCAGCCCGAGGAGAAGAAACTCATCCGGGAATTGTGCGCCTTCCCCGAGCTGGTGGAGAGGTCCGCATCCGCATTCCGCCCGCACATGCTTGCGGATTATTCCTATATGCTCTCCGAGCTTTTCAGCAGGTTCTACAACCTCTGCCCCGTGTTGAAGGCGGAGGAAGATGTGAGGAAAACACGGCTGGGGATAGTGAAATCCTTTGAAACGGTTCTGGGGAATTCGCTTACGTTATTGGGGATGCCGCTTCCGGAGAAGATGTAGCTAATCCTTTATCCAGGCAAGAATCACTTTAGGGTCCCTCTTCAATCCAAAAATGGCGAAATACTTCAGGATGTTGTAGATATCCCTCTCTAGGTATTCCTCCGCCCTCTTGTGCCCCAAAGCAACCGCCTGCCCCCAGTCTATTATGTAGGGCGCGCCTTCCCAAACCATTATGTTATACTCACTAAGGTCCGCATGAACGAGCCCAGCCTTATACAGCTTCTTCATGTCCTCAAGGATGCTTTCTAAATCCCCTTCCGCAGGCCCGACGGTGCTTAATACAGGATATGCCCGCCCCTCCCTCCCAAGGAACTCCATCACCAGCACATTCTTCTCAAGGGAAAGAGGCCTGGGCGCATGTATGCCCGCCTTTTCGCAGACCTGCAGGTTCTTGAATTCCTTTTGCGTGAACGCAAAAACGAAATCCCGCTCCCTCCCGCGGAACTTCTTGAACCTGGGGTCGCCCTCCAAATATTCTTTTCTCCTAAGGAAGTGCGTCGTCTCTATCTTATAAATCTTGATTGCCACGCTCTCCCCGGTTGAGGTGGTCGCAAGGAAAACGTTCGCCTCCTTGCCCGTAGAAATAGGGTACTCAACCCGCGCAATCGCCCCCTTCTGCATAAGTTTCGCGAGCGCAAGCAAACTTGCCCTGTCAAATACCTCGCTCTCTATCTTGTTCCTTTCCTTGAGAACATAATCTTCGCGTAGGGGCTTCTTCCTTCTGGAAACCCTGCGTGCCATCCTTATACCTTGAGGAGGCCCTTCTTCCTCAGGACCGCGGTTTCAAGGGGCATGTACCTCCACGCTATGTCCGCTTTCTTGTCGCCCTCCACGTCCCAAGGCTTCACAGCGACCGCATCCCCCTCCTTCACCCAAATCCGCTTCTTCATCTTTCCGGGTATGCGGCACATCCTTTCCTTCCCGTCGTTGCAGAGAACGGTCATCCTGCTCCCGCCCATAAGGCCGGTCACGACGCCCAGTATCTCTTCATCCTTCGGGAACCTTACCCGGGTCAGCTGGTCCGGGCCGCCAACGGCTGGCTTGTACCCGCCGGGCCTGCGCCCGTGCTGGCCTCCATGTCCACGGTATTGAGCACTCATCTTACAACACCCCTTGCGCCGCATGCCTCGCACACGAGCGTCTTCGCCCGCTGGCCCGGCTCGGACAATATGTGCGTGTCGGGCTTGCCGCATTGTTTGCAAATCACGTGGCCCTGTACATATTCCTCAAACTTCTTGTTGACCACGTCGCTCCTGAGCTTCCTGTGCAGCACGAGCCTCTCGTTCTCCAGCGTCGCCGGGGTCGCAAACTCCTTGCTGAGGAATTTGGACACCTCTTCCGGCGCCCTCCTTATCTTCGTGCATGCCGCCTGGAAGTTCTTGAGCATTGTCTTGTTGCCTTCGTTGAAAGAGTCCAGCACGGGGATTTCAAACCTCTCCCCGCTGCCCGCCTTTCCGGGCATTTTTGCATATGCCTCTTCCAAAAGTTCTTCGTAACCCATCAAATCAACACTCATTTTCTATGCCGTCAGTAGCTTTTAAACCTTCCCTCTAAGTGCCCTCGTCCCAGCTCGTGAGGTACTTTTTCTGCTCCCCGGTGAGCGCATCCATCTTCACGCCCATCGCGTCCAGCTGGAGGCGCGCAATCTCGTCATCTATCTCCACCGGCAGCGTAATCACTTTGGAAGGAAGTTTTCCCTTATTCTTTACCAGGTATGCGCAGGAGAGCGACTGCCCGGCGAAGGAAGTGGCCATCACTTCCGAGGGATGCCCCTCCGCCGCGGCAAGGTTCACCAGCCGCCCCTCCCCGCACACATAAATCTTCTTCCCGTCCAGCGTGTATTCTTCCAGCGAAGGCCTCATCCTCCTGTGCTTCGCCGCCTTCCCCAGCGCTTCCAAATCCAGCTCCACGTTGAAGTGCCCGGAGTTCGCGAGCATCGCGCCGTCCTTCATTTTCTTCATATGCTCCAATCTTATGACGTGCTTGTCCCCGGTCACCGTTATGAAGATGTCCCCGATTGCAGCCGCCTCCATCATGGGCATTACCCTGTACCCGTCCAGCACCGCCTGCATCGCGCGGAACGCATCCACTTCCGTGACCACCACATTTGAGCCCATTCCCTTGGCGCGCATCGCGACGCCCTTTCCGCAGTCCCCGTAGCCGCATACAACTACATTCTTTCCCGCGAAGAGTATGTTGCTGGACCTGAGTATCCCGTCTATTGTGGATTGCCCCGTACCGTAATAGTTATCCAGAAGATGCTTGGTCTTGTTGTCATTCACCGCGATCATCGGGTATTTCAAAACCCCGTCCTTCTCCATCGCGCGCAGCCGGATAATGCCGGTGGTGGTCTCCTCGCATCCCCCGATTACTCCCTCCAGAAGTTCCGGCTTCTTCGTATGTATCCACGTGACGAGGTCCCCGCCGTCATCAATGGTGATGTTCGGCTTGTAGGAAAGCACCTTGTCTATGTATCTATAGTAATCCTCCGTGCTTTCGCCCTTATATGCAAATACCGCCACCCCTTCCTTCGCCAGCGCGGCAGCCACGTCGTCCTGGGTGGAGAGGGGGTTGCACCCCGTAATCACGACTTTCGCGCCGCCCGCCATCAGGCTTCTCACCAGCACCGCCGTCTCTTTCGTAACATGCAACGCGAGCCCGATTGTCACCCCCGCAAAAGTCTTTTCCTTCGCAAACCTCGCGGAGAGCGTCTTCATGATGTGCATGTGCCTCTCGGCCCACTCAATGTTCAGCATGCCCTGCTCCGCGAGTGAAATGTCCTTTACCTCATAATCCTTTCCAGAATCCATAGTTTCCACCGTAAGCAATCCGGAAATATTAGGAAAAGAAGGTTTTAAAACAAAGGGATTAATTCCTCAGGGCCTTCTCAGGGCCAGGCTGCGGCGTTCCGCGGGGCGGGGTGCATACTCTCTCGCGCTGCTTAGGGAAGCCCATCCTGCGAAGCTCTTCGTCCACCACCTTAGCCACACATTCCCTTGCGCCAATCCTCAAGCCCTGCAGGCATCCGTGCTTGCCCTCGGCGCCGTAAATCCTTGCGGCCTTGATGGCTGCCGCGTTCCTTGCACTCTCGCTGAGCCTGAGCTCGGCGTACATTTTCTGCAGTACCCCCGGGTCCTCAGCCCTGCGCACCATTTCCTGGCCCGCGGCTTCCTTCTCCTCAGCAGGCCCGCCATTGAGCGCCTTGCACCTGACTTCCCAATCCGGGAGCTTTCTCATCTTCTCTGCGAGGTCGTCCATAAGTATATACTGTGTCAAAATGTTTATAAATGTGTATTACTCTCTCTTAGGATGCCCCTTCCAGTACTCCTTTATGTCATTCACAAAATAGAGCTTCTCCCCGCATTCCGGGCATTTCCCATCCTTGGTTACCCGGTTCTCAAGCACGGAAAACCCGAACCTCCTCACCACCTGCGTTTTGCATTTCGGGCAGTAGGTGCTCTCCGTTTCTTCATCCTGCCTGTTTCCCGTATAGGCATAATGCAGCCCCTCCTGCAGCGCAATCTCCCGCGCCCTGCGCAGGATGGCCAAATCCGTGGGCGGCGTATCCATCATGAAATTCGCGGGATAAAACCCGATGAAATGCACGGGTATGCGCGGGTCCAGGTCATAAATCCATTTGCACATCGTGCGTATATCCTCTTCATCGTCGTTCCATCCAGGGATTATCAGATTTATGAGTTCTATATGCATCTTCGCATGAAGTTCCTTTATGCTCTGCAATACATATTCCAGCCGCACGTCCCCGCACA
>JAGVON010000102.1 GCA_020052735.1 archaeon
CATTGTTGAGGACCTCACGTCATATGTGGTGAGCTGGAACGCAAGCCCCGCCGCCGCGCCCACGGGCGTGTCCTTTGAGAACAAGTTCGTGAACATAACCAACCTTACGGCAGATGTTTCCATAGACCACATAGAATGGAAATGGTCCGCTTCGGAAGCGAGCGGCTACGACGAGTCCACCTTCACGCTCTGGAAATATGATGCCGGCTGGGCGGGGGAGGCCTCAATCATGGACCTCGGCAACCACCTGCTTTATGTGGATGATTTGGTGCCTTCCTCAGTATACGGGATTTTCGGCACGCAGAGCTCCACCACTACGGCAACGGGCAGCGGCAACCCATCTTCGGATGTGCCCCTCGCCATAGTCGCGGAGGACGAGGCCCAAACCGGAACCGAGATGGCCATAATGGTGGAGAGGGAGGGGCACGTCACGCTCCCCAACGCGCTCGTAACCATCACTTTCGCAAGCGAAACCGTATTCAGCGGCTACACGGACCCCTGGGGAAGGGTTTCCTTCACCCCTGAAAATGCCGGGCTTTACACCATAAGGGCAACCAAGCTCGGCTACGTGGCTGCCAATGATTCCTTCACCGCGGTGGTCCCAACGGAATGCGCTTCCAATGACAATTGTGCCTATGACCAGGCGTGCACCGATGGAATATGCAGGCAAATCCCCGAAGGCGGATGCGGCACGTACTCCAACCACTCATGGGAGGATTATGGGTGCTGCTCCTCCTCTGATTGCGGAGAAGGGTTCTCCTGCACAAACCACGAATGCGTGCAGAGGGAAGTCCCGCAGCAGCCCACAGGATGCACCCTTGACAACGAATGCCAGCAGGGCTATGTGTGCGCTTCGGGCGCCTGCATACTGCCGCCCCCGGTTCCGCCGGAATGCGTTGAGGACGGGGACTGCCAATCCGGCTTCGTATGCACCAACACCGTATGCGTGGAAGCGCCCCCCGGAGAACCAGAGCCCACCCCGGATGAGCCGCAGAGGCCCACCCTGTTGGGCGGCCTCCTCGGAGCAATACTTAACCTCTGGTGGCTGTGGCTCATAATCATCCTGCTGGCGGCATGGTACTTATATAACAAAAGCAGGAAGGCAGCGCATTAATCCAGCATTCTATTTTTTCATCCCATCAATACCTTTATCACGAAAACAGATGAGAGGTTGAAAATCGCATGCGCGATTATGCAGGGAAGGAGGTCCTTGCTCCTGCTGAAATAGTATGCGAGGATGAGCCCCAGGAAGGATGCGCCCAGTATCTCCGCTATTGAGCCGTACGCGGTGTGCGTGAGCCCGAAGAATATCGCGGAACCAAAGACCCCCAGCCACGGCACCATGAGCGCGCGGAAGAACAATTCCTCCGTTACGGGGACAAGCGTGAAGCTGGCCACCAGCAAATACAAGGGAAGGTCCGTGACAATCCCGCTCACTCTTGCCCCGTCGTTGAGCCCGAGGAGGTTGAGGATTATGCCGAAGCCCATGCCCGCGACCATCATCACCAACGCGAGCCCCACGCCTTCCGCAATCCTCCTCCATATTTTCCTCTTCCCCTGCCACCACCCCTCCCTCTTTTTCCAGAGGAAGTGCAGGGCAATGGTACCCATCGCCATTTGCAGATATAGCGTATTGGAATGGGGCAGCGGGAACGCAAGGAGGGACGCGACGCTTGCGAGCAGGAATGCGAGCGCATTCACATTCCCATAAAACCGGAAAAGAAGCACCGCGAGCAAGAGTGTAAGCACCGCCACAAGGGGCATGAAGAACTCGCCCGGGACGAATGTAAGGGCGAAGAATATGAAAAATGCCAAAAACAATGAGAGGAAAAAATTTTTCATGGGCTACTTCTTCTCGTAGTAGCCGCACTTCCCGCAGGACAGCCGGTCCTTGTGGGCGGCCAGCTTCACGCCCGGCCCGCATTTCGGGCAGTGCTTGCCCGGCTTGTACGGCCTTATCTTTTTCTCCGCCTTCTTCCCAGCAGCTGCCTTTTCCGCCATGTTAATCACTCTTTCTTCTTTGCCGGGGCCGCCTTCTTCGCCTTCGCCACGGCCTCCTTGAACCTGTTCCTTATGAGGGCGTAATCAGGCTCAAGCCTCATCATGTCCTCCTTCGTCTTATATACATTCACCCTCGCGGTCACCTTCCTGGCCCCGAAGGACGAGTTCGTCCTTTTGAGTATGGTGGTGTCCGGGTTGCAGCCGACGCCCTGTATGATTGCGTCCCTCATCTCGGACTTGGACGGCGTCTTGCCGTCAAATTCCAGCGCCAGGTCGTATTCAGTCCTGCCCACAAGGGCGTTCTCCTTCTTCTTCGCAACAGTAACCTTCATATTTTCACCTTATCCTCACAATTACGCGCCTTCCCATCGCTTCCATTATCTCAACTTCCTTCCCCGCCTCAATCTGCCCCTGCATCTCCGGCGGTATCTGCATCTCAAATACCTCGTAGTTGGTCTGTTCCATGACCTGCGCCGTGGTGCCGGAGACCGACATCACCTGCGCATTTTTCCTTTCAATTATCGGGATTTCCACGTCCGAATCCGCGGTCGTGAGCAGGTTCTTCTTCTGCCCGTCAAATATGCCGATTGCGACAATCCTCAGCTTCGCGGAGCCGTGCTTCCCCGTCTTTGACTTGTCTATGCTCGCAATCCTGCACGGGATATCGTCAATGAGGAGGTACTTCCCCTCGTGCAATTCCTTTGCGGAACCAAAAATCTTCTCGCTCATGATTACACCTGAAAGAATTGTGTTAGGTAGATTTATAACATTACATTTTTAAAACGCCGTTATGTCGGCACGCCTTGTTGATTCGCACTGCCACCTGGATTCCTTCAAAAAAAAGCAGATGGATGAGCTGCCGCAGGACATCCTTCCCGTCACCTCCGGCTATTCCCACAAATCCAATTTGAAAACGGTGGAAATCGCCCGCGCCCTAAAAATCCCGTTTTGTTTGGGAATTGCGCCCCAGACCGCGGTGTTTGAGGGGATAGAAAAGCTCCCGGAATGGGAGGAATTCATCCGGGCTCAAAAGCCGAACGCAATCGGGGAAATCGGCCTTGATTATCACTGGGGAAAGGAGGAGAAGCATTTTTCGGATGAGGCGGCGCTGTTCAAAAGAATGCTGGACCTCGCAGATAGCATGGGGCTCCCAATCGTCCTGCATACCAGGAAAGCAGAAGATAAGGTTCTGGACGCCTTGGAGAAATACGGATGGAAAAAGCCGTTCATGATGCACTTCTTTTCGGGCGAGGCGGAGACCGCGAAGCGCGCGGTGAAGATGGGCGGCATCATCTCCGTCCCTCCGCTGCACTCAAAGGACAGGAGGAAGACAATAGAAGCGGTTCCATTGGAAAAGCTCGTCTCGGAAACTGACGCCCCCTACATAACAAGAGGGATAGAGGGGGTGCGGGACGCAATCCAGTATATTGCGGAAGTGAAAGGCATAGAATTTGAAAAGGCGGCGGACGCGACCGCGAAAAATTCCGCGAAGTTCTTCGGCTTCAAGCTCTGAAAGGGTGCCGTTCATTTCACCCTTCTCTCTATTGCGCCAAGCGCCCATGCCGCCGCTTCAATCTCTTCTTCCGGAAGATTGACAGGCTTTCTTACTGGCTCGCAGTATGTGTACTCAAATTGGCTCCTTATATAATCCCGGTAATAACCATACATGGGGTGCCCCGGCGCCATCTCCACCCTTAGTGAAGGAATCTCTATCAGCGCCGCCCTGCCTCCAAGCTGCCGGGCGCGATCCCCTGCTTGGGAATATTCAATGAAAATGGCCTCCATGTCAATGCCGGTTATCGCCGCAAGCTCCGAAGCGTTATGCACAGTTTCCTCAATTTTAGCCAGCGTGCTTTGCTTGCCAAGGAAGCTCTTGTTTATCATAGTAATCGCGTCTGGGACGAAAAGCATCCGACTGCCGATTCTGGCAAACCCCGCTTCAGCTGCAGCTCCGAAGTATCCCGTATGGTCCATGGCATGCAGTTCCACCACCAAGTCGTTCCCCGCAGCCAAGCATTCCGCAATCGCCTTAACCCTTCTCGCGTGGTCGTCCAGTGAGAGCATGGCAGTGAGCACACTATCCCCCGGAGTTAGAATCCTGCTTAGGTACCATCCCGCCAGTTCCAGCCTTTCTTCCCATCGCAGCGTTTCAGGATTTATGCGCGCTCCGCCCGAAGCCGATGCAAGCGTGTCCAGCCGCCTTCTTAATCTGGATTCGAACTCCGCGTCAAGCCGGCGCCTCATTTCCCAGCCCCTCTTCATCATGCCTGTTTCTGTCCGTGTGGTCACTTCTATCCCTTCAGACATCAGCCGCTTGGCAAGAGCCTTGCGGAATGGGTGGGCGGTGGGTATCTCGTTGGAGTGCGGTATCACAAGCGCAACCCTTTCAGGCTTCCTTGCCCCTGCCTTAGGCTCGTAATAAGGCAGATGTTCAATCCCCTTCTTATCCTGGGCGGCAGGTTCCTTAGCAGCCACGCAAATTCCCATGCATATATCACGGCTCCCTTTTATTTAAACCTTTCTTTTCTATAAAATACCACACCTTAACGGAACCCGCCCCCGCACGCACCCTTTTTTAATTTTGACCTCCAAATCCAGCCATATCATCTTCTAAGGTGAGCACTCATGGGATTTTTAGACGGGGTTTTTGGGAAGAGGCAGCCGCAAATCGCGCTTTTCGTGGATGGGCCGAACATAATCCGCAAGCAATTGAACATAGACCTGCGCGAGATAAAGAAGAAGGTCTCGGAATACGGCAACATCCGCATGGCGCGCATTTACTTGGACCAGTTCGCCTCGGACAAATTGATTGAGGCGATGGTCAATCAGGCGTTTGAGCCCAGGATAACCACGGGCGACGTGGACGTGACAATGGCGGTGGAGGCCACGGAGCAGATAGTAAATCCTGAAATAGACATAATAGCGCTCATGACCAGGGACACTGACTTCATCCCGGCGCTTACCAAGGCGAAGGAGCACGGCAAGAAGACGCTAATAGTCGGGATAGAGCCCGGCTTTTCCGTCGCCCTCCGCAACACCGCAGATATCCTCATAATGATAAACGCGGAGGAGGTCTCAAGGGAAAGGGGCAGGCCGGACAGGGGCCCCTACGGGACGCAGTATGGGCACAGGGACCAGAGGCAGCAGCAGAGGCCTTATCAGCAGAATAGGGAATCCCCCAGGCAGCAGGCACCGGGTACCCAGCAGCCGGCAACCGGCATCAATATCTCTGCGGAGATAACTGGCAGAAACCCGCAGGTTTCCGCCACCCAGCCTCCAGCACCCGCCCAACAGCAAAAGCCCGCTTCGCCCCAGCAGCAAAAAACCGAGCAGAAGCCGCCGGAGCAGCAGAAGCAGTAATCTGTCCTTTCTAATCCCGGTCGTTCCTATACTCGTATCCGTTGCACTGGCTGGGATAAGAGCCGGTCACCTGCCTGAATGCAGACACTGCCTCTTCAATTAGTTCCATATTCTCCTTTCTCTCATGCCTGGCGACCCACCTGAGGGCAGCAAGCCCCTTTCTCGCATCCAGCGTCCCGTGTTCGCTCAAGATGTCCCCGAGCGCGTCTGCGGCGCTGTGCCTGTGGCCCATTCCCTCTTTTGTGTCAAGCAGCATTTTCGCGAGTTCATCCACCGCGTGCTGCCCCATCGCAGCAAGCATCTTGGAATCCCCCACCCCGAGCAGTTCCCGTATGGTTTCGCACAGCCTGGGCTGGGCATTCTCTCCCATCCTTGCAATCGGCTGGGAGGGCCTTGCCGGAACCGGTGTAGAAGTATGACAGTATGCCATAATAGTATTGTGTGTGCAAGTGTTTATAAATGTTATCAGGCATATAAATAGATATGGATAAGGAATCCCGCAGCTTGCGGTTTGCAAATCCGGGAAGCGTCCCAGCTCCTGCAGCAGATGAATCCAGGAGGGGCTTCCTCAAACTTGCCCTTTTCACAGCAGCGGCATCCGCATGCCAGCGGCTTTCCGGTTTGTCCGCCCCCAGGGAACCGGCACGATGCGGCGCAAGGAATATTTCCGCTGAGGAACTTGGCTTCATCGGCGGCACAACCACGCTTGATGACGCAATCGCAAAGATGTCCTCCAAGGGCATCCTCAACATAATCCAGGATACGAATGCGGCTGCCGGCGACGGCAGAACGCTCACCGCGCTCGCCGCGGACAGGCAGGAGAGCGTCCATGTCTTCCGCGGGCTGGTTTATGAAAGGAGCATCCCACTTGTGCTCCCGCATTCCGGCATGTCCCAGATGCTCGCGGTCAAGCCGGCGAATTACGGCGGCAACATAACCATCATGGTGATGGCTTCGGACATGCGCTCAACCGCAGACAAGTCAATCCCGGAGAAACCCGCCCTTGCATTCCTCCCTTATGGCACAAACCATCTTCCCGTGGTTGAGGACATTTCCTGGCTCCATCAGCTGCACGGCGGCATTTTCCGCCCGCTTTTCGTGGGTTATGACCTGGATTTCACCATTACATTCATAGCAAGGGACAACAGCGGCCTCCCTTGGGACACAGGTTATCTTGTTGGGTTCAACGGAAGAAATGCAACTTTCCTGGAGAGAAGCTTTTCAGAGCTTTACTGGGGATGCGATTGCATACGGAAGTGGGCGGACGGGGAATAGTGTCATAAAGTAAAACAAAATGTAAGTATGTTTATAAACCCTTATTCCCCATTATATCCCTATGGGACAAGCATATCCCCATCACGGGCTCAGGCCAACCCCCCCTTTGGTAGAACCGGGCAGGCGCGGCTTCCTCAGCGTGCCCCCCAGCAATCTGCCCCTCAGGCCGCTTGCCGAAACCATAAACAACTGCAGGGCATACGGAAACGGGGAAAAAAGATTCTACGTGCACACCGGGCCGATGAAGGAGGACGGCTCCATCAGGCTAAAGGTTATTGAAGCCGTCGGGAGCGAGAGAAGCCCCTACGTGGTTCTCTGCAAGCTGGTGCTGAAGCCGGGCACAGTCCGCATAGAGGACATCCAGAATGTCTATCCTGGTTCCGAACCGGACATGGGCGGGGTGCGCGAGGTCCCGCTCCCGGAATGGAGGGGGCTGGGGTTCTTCCCCATAATCCTGGAGCACACCATGGAGATGGCGGCCGGAAAAGGCATGCACAGGATAACCATTGACCCGGACAATCCGGACCTGGGGCTGTACTATTCAAAATTCGGATTCACCCCGGTGCCCGAGAAGGAAATCCGGATGCAGCTCACTTTCTAATTTCCCGCAATCTTCTCCGCATATTTCCCAATCACGGGCACGTGCACATCAGCCCCGCCAAACGCCTTTATCGCGAGGTATATGGAATACAGGAGGAACGCAACGCCGAACAGCATTGACGGCACCATCAATGCGAACATGCTGCCCATGGAGCTCAGGGCGGCCGCCCCGACCTGCTTCCCGGTGAATAAGTCCGCATATATCGTTCCGAACGCGAGATAATACGGAATCATGATGAGTTGCATCAGTATGAAATAGGCCACGTACATGAGGAGCGCCTGCGCTGCATGGAATTTAGCGAACCGCCCCCCTTTGCCCGTAAGGAGAACGTAGAGCGGCACAAGTACGTTTATGAGCAAAAATGGCATGTAACACAGCCCCGCGAGCGTCTTCGGGCTGATCTCCGCGCTTTTTGCCGGCGTTTCCGGCCCCTTGTCCATTGCATTCTCCGTTGCCATCCTCATCCCCTCAGTATCCAAGCGAAGCCGCCAGAAGCGCCAGCAGCCCCACGAACAGCAGCAGCAGGTTGTATTTCGTAGCCCTGCGCAGCGCGCCATGGCTTTTTGAAAACATCACATAGACCGCTATCCAGAGTATCCCCAGGTCCGCAACCGCAAGCAATATGCCTGAAAGGAGCGAGAGCGTGAGCCCGCCCACGAACGGGACGATGCTCAGCGGGATGAACGCAAGGAAAAGGGAGGCGGCCATCGCGAGCGCGTTCTTCCTTCCCACGGCCATCGGGAGGGTTTTTGATTTCCTCGCAAGCGCGTCGCCCTCCATGTCGTCCACGGTCTTAACGATCTCCCTCGCAAGGCCCGCGGTGAAGCCCAGCGCGGCTATTATCCATATCGTTGAGGACGGCTCCACCCCGAACACCACCGCGCCGAATATGAAGGGTATCGCCATTGTCGCCGCTATGTACATATTCCCTATTGCAGGAAGGTCCTTCAATTTGAGATTATACAAAACAGCTAGAACGTTGAACACAATTGCAACCACGAGCGCCATCCAGTTTATCGCCAGCGCCGCCATCGTGGAGATTATGAATGCGCCCGCCGAGAACTTGAGCGCGAACTCCGGGGAAAGCGTCCCATCCACGAGGGGCCTCTCAACCCTCCTGTTTATCCTGTCCGCTTCCACGTCCACATAATCATTCAATGCGAAGGAGCCCATCTCGCTCAGTGCCGGCACTATGAGGGAAAGGAGCAAAACCCATCCCAGCGGAGGGAACGCACCCAGCGCTATCGTTTCCCCTATGAGGACTGCAACCACGAGCATGAGCGCGTGCTCTATCCTCACCAGCTTCGCGAACTCGCCAAATTTTATAAACATACAGCCACAATCTAGTTCCTTAGAATTAAAAAATGTGATTATCATGGCACTGGCCTTCATGGAACGGAATGACGCGTATGCGGATGCGAAAGTATGCATAATACCCGTCCCGTACGAGGCGACCGTCTGCTTCAGGCAGGGGACGAAGAACGGCCCCGCGGCGCTTTTGCGCGCCTCCTACGAGGTAGAGGACTACGATATAGAATTGGAGCGCGAAGTGATAGAAGAAGGATTCCACGTCATGGAGCCGCTCAGGATAACGGACGGAGAAAAGCCTGAGAACGTAGTGGAGGCGGTTCGCTCCATCGTCTCTAAAGTTTACAAAGATGATAAAATACCCGTAGTAATCGGGGGCGAGCACTCCGTTTCCGTTGGCCCTGTGCAGGCGCTTAAGGACGAGGACATTTCCGTCCTCCATCTGGACGCCCACTCCGACCTCCGGAATGAATTTGAGGGCTCCAAATATTCGCACGCATGCGCCGCGCGCAGGATGCGCGAGCTTGTGGATTCCGTCGCACAGGTGGGCATAAGGAGCGCCACGCGTGAATGCATGGAATACCTTGATTCCATCGGGAAGAAGGACACGATGTTTTTTGGAAGGGATTATGACATAGACGAGATACTGGAAATCCTCGGCGAACGCGTCTACATAACATTGGATATGGACGGCTTTGATTCCTCGCTCGTGCCCGCGGTGGGCACTCCCCAGCCCGGGGGGCTCCTTTGGCAGGATTTCATGGACATCTGCAAGGCAGTCGGGAAGGAAAAGGAAATCATAGGGTTTGATGTGGTGGAATTGGCGCCCATAAACGACAATCCGGCGAGCGACCTCGTGGCTGCAAAGGCGCTCTACAAGCTGGCGGGTTTCGCGCTGTTTCCCGAAGAATTATAAGAGAAAATAACTACGCCGACACCCATTGGCATTACTGGCGGACAGGCCCAGGAAGGGTTATATGCCTTCTTATCGTAACTTTTGATGTGCAATGGTGTTGAAGGATGGATGAAATTTACAGGCTGGA
>JAGVON010000104.1 GCA_020052735.1 archaeon
AACGTGGGGAATCCAATAGACATAATCGCGGATTCCGGGCCCGGGCAATACAAAAAGGCATTGGACGCCCTTCTCGCGGATGATGGCGTGGATACCATAATAGTAATAGTCCTATTCCAGGCCCCTGCATTGGACTCCAGCATCTTGGACATAATCGTAAGCGCCGCAGACCAGCGCAAGAAGCCCATTTTCACAGTCGCGGTGGGCGGCGACTACACAAACGAAAGCAGGAAGGTATTGGACAGGTACGGCGTGCCGTCCTATGATTCCCCTGATTTTGCAGTAAAAGCGTTGAAGAGATTCACGGACTATGGGCTACTTCTTGCGAAGAAGAAGAAATAGGTGGTCCATCTCAAACGGCTCCAAATCTATCCTTTCCACTATCTCAAAAGTCCCTTCCAATTCCTTCTCCACGCGCGCATAGATTTCCGCCGGCTTCTTCGTCACGTCTATGCTCTGGGACTTTATCGCAATCATCCCATACCCCCCCTTTTTCAGGAAGCGGGCGTTCTTTATCATCATCTCTGCCTGCTCAGGGTGCGCCACGTCCTCAAAGACCACGTCCACATCCCCCACTTCCTCGTAATCCTGCGGCTTCCCCGCGTCCGCGAGGATGGGGATGACATTCTGCCTCACTTCGCACAGTTGCAGGAGGGATTTCATTGAATGCGCGGCTATCTCCACTGCATAAACCTCTCCTTTCTCGCCCACTATATCAGATACATGGGAAGTGGTGGTCCCGGTAGCCGCCCCAAGGTAAAGGACTTTGGAACCCGGCTTTATGGGCATGGTCTTCAGCCCCCTCCTTATGGCTGCGCCCAGCTTGCTCCTGTTCGGGTTCCATGAGCGGTACTCCACGCCCTCTATTTTGTAAGTATCTTCTCCGTACGCCTTTTTTCCGGGCACGAGGTTCCTTGTAAGGAGCTTTCCCCTTTCCTCAAAAACTCCCTTGAACAGTTCAATCATCTTACGCACTCCCCTTCCGAGCACTCGCAGCTTATCTCCAGCCTCTCAATGTCCCCGCCGGAGCAGTGGTATTCGTACAGCAGGCTTGGGGATGCGCACCTGTCCACGACCCTTTCCTTCACGCTCGTGCTCTCGGTCATCTTCGTCTCGCCCCTCCGGTATATGTCGCTTCCCTCGGCAGATTCCACGCAGAAGCCCTCCTGCCTGTGCACGCACGCGTTGTCGCGGCAGTTCCAGCCGCAATATACTATGTCCTCCTCCACTATGCCGCCCCTGCACGAATAGACCTGCAGGTCCCCGCCAGGGTAGCATGAGGTTGTGTATGTGCCATATACGCCGTCCAGCTCCCCCTTTGCATAAGTAGCATATTCCTCGCATGCCTGCGGCGCAACTATCGCCGGAGGGGCTGGCCCGGGCTGCGGATAGGACAGCCCCCCGGTGTAGCCGGAGGAGCCCGCAGGCTGCCCGTTCCCGGTTCCTTCTGTGCCCGGGATGGTGCAGCCAGCTAGAAAAAGAAACCCCATTGCAAGTATTGCGAGTATGGATTTCATAAGTATTATTCGGAGGGAGGAGTTTTAAGTTATTATGGGGCTCCTGTAAAGCGGAATCAGGAGGTTCGCCTTCTCGTTTTTCTGCGGGGATTTGAACTGTATCAGGTATTCGTTCTTCGGCTCCTGCCTTATCTCGCACAGGAGCTGCTTCATCTCCCCCTTTCCAACCGCCCTGTTGAATATCTTGGAAATTTCCTCGCTGGCACTCAGTATTTCTATACCTGCCAGCTTCAGGTCGCCGGTAAGGTCCACGATTATGTGCTCAGTAAGCTCCACGCTGTGGTCCGGTTTCTTCGCGCCTATGCCTATCGCTATTGCGTCGGCATCGGAATCATAATTGTACCGGGCGTTCATGGTGTCATCTCCGTTTCATGAATTTATATATCTTTTTCTGCAGCGTCTTGCTTGTCCTGTAAGCAGTTATGACCCTCAATTCCCCATCCGTAGTTATTACGTATGCAATAAAGCCGCCCTCTTCAGGCAGTCCGTAATACAGCTTGAACTTCCTTTCATCCGGCTTTTCCGAATCCTGCTCAACCGCTATGGCCGGCTCTTTGAGAAGGTCGGCTTCCAGCCTTTTGATTCCACCCTCTGCGCCGATAAGCCCCCTGTCCCGTGCCTGCCTGATGGCATGGGCGGTGTAGACGATGCGCCTCTCTTTCTGCCTGATAAGAGTGAGAAAATCCCCTGGAGAAAATGCACTTTCCATGGAGCCAACCAATCTTATGGCTCGTTTTTCGTTTATAAAGAAAAGGAGACCTCTCTGCCAGTGATGCCACTAATAGTACGATTCGGGCCCGGGGGGATTTGAACCCCCGGCCTACGGATTTCACCGGTTTCCAGTTTCCCGTTGCCGGTTTCCGGAAACCATAAAAGTCCGCCGCTCTGACCAAGCTGAGCTACGGGCCCAAGAGCAAACACTATTAACGCATCAAATAGTTTTAAACTACTCCTTCCCCACAATCCCCTTCGCAATCCCTTCAGGGAAGAATTCAAACTTGTGCTCCTTCAGCACGGTCATCACTTCCAACGAACGCATCACGGGAAGGAAGTTGTTCCTGAACTCCAATAATCTCTCGTGCAATTCAGTAGGCCCGCGCGCGGTGAAGAATGCAACCCCTCCAAGGGAATTCGCGGCATGGAACCCATACGTAACCCCCTTCTGCGTCGCAAAATACGCCTTCAATTTTGCTTCGTATTCCGGCGTGATATTCTTCAGCCCGAACTCAATATAGTAAGAACGGAAGCCGAGCAGGGAAACATTCATGTCAACCCCGTAGCTTTCTATCACGCCCAGCCCCTCCAGGTTCCTCTTCCTGTACGCCACCACATCCCTTTCCAGCCCAGTTTCCTTAACTATGTCCACTATTCTTTTCCTCCCGTTTCCATCCAGGGAACGGAGAACGGCTGCATCCTTCGCATCCAGCTTCGCCAGCCCCTTGTGCACAACGGTGCTCCTGCGGGTTGAAAACGGCTGCAGCCCAGTATCCCCGACGACGTCCATCAGGTTGGTTTTTTTATACAGAAATGCGCAGGACTTCACCTCCAAATCATTAAGCGCGGCACCGCACACGCCAGATATCTCGGAAACAATCCTGTACACGTCCTCCTCATTCTTCACCGCGAACTCAGCCAGCACGTCCCAGCGGCCAAGCATGGTGAAGGCGTTCATGCAGAAGGGGTGCTTCTGTATGTGCCCGATTATTTTTTCCATATCCTCTTTCTTTGGGGAAAGGCTCAAAGTGAGCTGGAAGGACGTATACCCCATGGAATCTATGTTCATCCTCGTGAAATACTTGCATATGACGCCCATCTTCTCAAGCCGCCTTATCCGGTACAGCACCGCATCCTTGGACAGCCCGACCAGTTTTGCAATCCGGTTCGTGGGCAAACGGGAGTTTTGCGCGAGTATATAGAGTATTTTACGGTCTTTTAGGTCTATTTTCTCCATAAGTAAGCGTTATATGGAATAGTTTAAAATATTTCACTTATTTGCGGCAAAATCCACTCACAGGTTATATATCCCCAAAATGCGTAAGAAACTTATGAGAAACCTGAAATTCACCGAACTGGGGTATGCGCCGATGGAAGTGCTGGAGGCGAGCCGTGCGGCGCAGGCGCGGGAAGAGGAGCGCCCGAAACCCCGCGAGAACGGCAAATGCTACTGCCTTTCCTTCTACCTGGATTCCATAACAAAGGAGAACTGGGCGGACTTCCTCAGGAAGCTCTCGGACTTCCAGCTAACCGCGACCATCCACATGGAGATGGACGGCAGGAAGGTGCGCTTTGTAATTGAGAGCGACAGGCATTTGGAAAACGGGAACTCCATCTTCTATCCGTTCAGGGCGATGCCCACAATGGAGGAACCGGCAAAGATGCCCAAGGGGATATGGCCCCACGCGGTGCGCAGCAAGGACCTTTTCGCGTTCATTTCAAGGGAGCAGATAAGGAAGAACCGCGA
>JAGVON010000050.1 GCA_020052735.1 archaeon
ATACTGGATTTTGACGAGAGGGCGCACGTGTCCGAGCATTCGGTGGAGGTGCAGCTTCCCTTTATACAATTCCTCAACCCGAAGGCGAAGATAGTGCCCATATGCATGATGGGGCAGGAATTGGAGATTGCACAGGGGCTGGGGAAGGCGCTGCACAAGGCGATTCCGGAAAGCGGGAAAAAAATTGTAGTTATAGCGAGCTCGGACTTCTCCCATTACATCCCCGCCAGGGTGGCGGACGAGAGGGACCATGCGGCGCTGAGCTTCATAACCGGGATGGACGCCGTGGAATTTGAGAATAGGGTGGTGAGCAGGGGCTGGAGCATCTGCGGCCATGGCCCGATTGCGGCGCTGGTGGAATATGCGAAAATGATGAAATGCGCGGGAGGGGAACTCCTTTATTATACTAACTCAGGAGCATATGAAGGGGGGACGGACAGCGTGGTGGGGTATGCCAGCGTGGTTTTCCCTGCCCAGGCGAAAAAGAAGTGAGCTTATGAGCACAAAAAGCAGGAAGCAGGACCATCTGGACATATGCGCGGAGGACGGCATAGAGTATTCCAGGCGCGGCGGGTTTGAGTGCATGGACTTCCTGCACAACGCGCTCCCAGAGCTCAATTTTGAAGACATAAAACTGGAGAGCGAGTTCTTCGGGAAGAAGATTTTTCCCATAATGATTACTGCCATGACCGGCGGGGGGGACGGGACCGGGAAAATAAACCTTGAGCTTGCTGCGGCGGCAGAGAAGCACGGGTTCGCGCTTGGGCTGGGCAGCCAGCGCCCCATGCTTGAGGGCGGGAGCGAGCAGAGCTACAATGTGAGGAAGGTTGCGCCCTCCATTCCTGTATTGGGGAACATAGGGGCCGCGCAGCTTGCGCAGTACCCGATGGAGAAAATAGCGGGATTAGTCTCAAAAGTTGAGGCGGACGGGCTCGCAATCCATCTGAACGTTTTGCAGGAGATGGTACAGCCGGAAGGGGATAGGGACTTCAAGGGCGTGCTCAGGAACATAGAAAAGGCGTGCGAAAAGCTGGACGTGCCCGTGATGGTGAAGGAGACGGGTGCGGGAATTGGGAGGGAGGCCGCGCTCAAATTGAGGGACGTGGGCGTCAAATGGATAGACGTCGCCGGAGGCGGCGGGACATCCTGGAGCAAGGTTGAATATGAGCGCGGAGGCGCGCCAAGGGGATTTGAGGAGTGGGGATTGCCCACCGCGGTTACAATACTTATGTGCAAGGACGTTCTCCCGGTCGTGGGGAGCGGAGGGGTGAGGAACGGAGTGGATGCGGCGAAGGCGATTACGCTCGGCGCGTCCGTTGCCGGGGCATCCCGGCCTTTCCTGCTTGCGTATAATGACAAGAAACTGGACGCGATGTGCGCGGAGTGGAAGCAGCAGATAAAGATATGCGCGATGCTCACAGGATGCAAGGACGTTGAATCGCTCAAGAAGGCGCCTTTTGCGGTCACCGGCTGGCTGAAGGACTGGCTGGAATGAAGCGGCGTTAACGGTGGAAAACATGTACGTGGACATAGGGAAGATTTTGAAGGGCGAGATGGAGGGAAAGAAAGCCTCCATAAGGGGCTGGGTGCACAGGCAGCGGGGCAGCGGCAACCTCAATTTCATCGTTTTGAGGGATGCTTCCGGAAGGATACAGTGCGCAATCAAGAAGGAGAAGGTGGGCGAGAAGGTGTTTTCCGAAGCGTCGCAGGTGTACATTGAGAGTTCGGTTGAGATTTCGGGCACGGTGAAGAAGGATGAGAGGGCGCCGGGCGGATGGGAATTGCAGGTTGAGGATTTCCGCATGGTCTCGCGCGGAGAGCCATTCCCGATTTCAAAAGATTTGAGCGAGGAATTCCTTTTGGATGTGCGGCACCTGTGGCTGCGCAGCCGTAAGCTCGTAGCGGCGATGAAGGCGCGGCATCACCTAGTGAATTATCTTCGTGAGTATCTGGATGGGGACGGCTTCTACGAAATTGTGCCTCCGGTGATTACGAAATCGCAGTGCGAAGGCGGGAGCACGCTCTTTGCGATGGATTATTTCGGCGAGCCCGCATACCTTTCGCAGAGCGGGCAGCTGTACGCGGAAGTGATGGCTTTCGGGCTGGGGAAGGTCTATGCATTCGCGCCTTCTTTCCGCGCGGAGAAGAGCAGGACCATAAGGCACCTCGCGGAATACTGGCACCTTGAGCCGGAGATGGCGTGGTACTCGCACGAGCAGAACATGAAGCTGCAGGAGGATTTGGTTTCCTATGCGGTGCAGAAGTTCGTGAAGGAGCATCCCGATTTGCTTGAGGAATTGGAGAGGGACCCGAAAAAGCTGAAGGTGGTGAAGGCGCCCTTCCCCCGCATGCTTTACGACGACGCGGTGGAGCAGGTGAACAAGCTCGGCGGGAAGATGGAAATCGGGCAGGACTTCGGGGCGGACGAGGAGGCCATCCTTACAAAAGAGTATGAGAAGCCGCTCTTTGTTGAGAAATTCCCAAAAGAGATTAAGGCATTCTATATGCGGGAGGATCCGGACAAGCCCGGGTATGTGCTGAACAACGACCTGCTTGCCCCTGAAGGGCACGGGGAGATGATTGGGGGGAGCGAGAGGATTTGGGATTACAACGAATTGGTCACCCGCATGAAGGCGTCAGGGCTGGACCCAAACGGGGACATGAAGTGGTATGTGGATTTGCGCAGGTATGGGAGCGTGCCCCACTCCGGATTTGGGATGGGCGTGGAGCGCCTTACGAAATGGGTGCTCGGGCTTAACCATATAAGGGATGCGATACCATTCCCGAGAACCATTACAAGATGTTATCCATGAAGGCAAAATTGAAGGATGGGACTGAAATAGAGATTATGGATAGCATCAAGGATGTTCCTTTGCACGAGTGCTTGAGGCACATCAATTCAGCAGTGGAAGAAGGCGCATGGATAATATACACCAAGAAAATGACCATTAAAGAGGAGCGTGCCTGGAAGAAGAGCTGCCTTGCGGATGAAAAAAAGGGGCTGATGGTCAAGACGGTGGCGCTAAGAGATGGCAGGATTGCCGGAAGCTCAGAGGGAAGAAAACAACCCGGAAGGAACCATGGGAATGTTGCAATCGGGATTATGGTCACAAAGGAATTCCGCGGGAAGGGGCTTGGGGAACTGCTGTTGAAAAGGACGATAGCAAAGGCGAAGAAGAAATTCCGCCCAAAGAATATCTTCTTAAGCGTTGCCGAACCGAACAAGGCGGCGATGAAGCTTTACGAGAAGGTGGGTTTCAGGGAGATCGCGAGGTTTCCGGACTGGATTGAGAAGGATGGAAAGTATTATGCGCAATTGTGGATGGTTTTGAAATGACGGGCGTAATCAGGAACCTTTACCTCATGCAGGTGAGGGAGAACGGGATTTCCCAGAAGGATTACGCGAAGCTATACCCCGGCGAAAAGAGGATGCTGGAGAAGAAGGGCGGAAGGTATTTCCTCACGAAGGAAAGGAGGGGGAAACTGAAGGTGGTGCTCACCGGCGGCGTGTTTGATGTCATACATATAGGGCACGTGCTTGCGCTCTCG
>JAGVON010000021.1 GCA_020052735.1 archaeon
CTTTATGGCCTGGCTGACGCGCTCGCGCTTGAAGCGGGCTATCTTCGCAAGGAGGAGCCCGATGTGGTGCTCGGTGCCCTTGTGCCGCTTGGTGTTGCGGACTTCGTCCTCCAGCGCTTTTATCTTCTCATCTACGCCCATCGTGGTGGATATCAGGGATAAGGTTTTAATTCTCCTCACCCATTCCAAGCGCATGTGCAACATCGTCCTTGAAGGCACCCGTGGCGTAGTGGACATGTCAAAATGCCCTTTTGAGTTTGCATCCGCTGAATTCCTGAACTTCCACCTCAAGGATTTATCCACAATTGAGGAGCCGATAAAGACGCTGCGTTATGAAGAAGAAATCATAGTTGAGCTGGACGAGGACAAGACCGGGATATTGACGGAATACGCCAGCGTAATCAAGCAGATAGAGGGGCTGCTCCTGAACAAGGAGGTATATGGGCTGGAGCAGGACGAAAATTACGCGAAGAGGAGGGAGGCGCTGCGCAAGTTCTACGAGTTCATGTTCATGAACCCGCTCATGGCCGAGAGGGTGCTCCGGGACTACAAGGAGCCGGCGGCGGAGCGCGCGGTGTTCGCGAAGGGGCAGCACACCTTCCGCGCGTGGATAAACGGCATACTCAAGAGCTTCGTGGATACAAGGCTTTTCCTGCTCACGAAGGAGACCGGGGATTTGCGCGCGGCGTTCCTCTCGCTCCTTGGGCTGAAGAGCATGGGTTTTGTGTCTTCGCTCCTGCTTGAAATCCCGGCGAATGCGAAGCCGCTGCAAACCCCGGATGCGAGGTATGATTTGAGGTACGGGGTTTCGGCGCAGCTTTACGAGATTCCGGGGGGCGAGGCATACATCTACGTGCAGGAGAACAAGGGCATCAATGAATTGCCCCCCGAGCTCTCCGCGATGATGAAAACGCTCATTGAGGCGCAGATGAAGGAGACCTTCCCCGAGGAGCAATTTGACATCCTCTACCAGTTGAAGACGAGGGAGTACAGGCAGTACTTCCTGGACGAGGCGATAAAGAAGGGAGTGGATATTACGCCGCACCAGGCGCTCATAATGGGCAGGGAGGTCGCGAACTGGATTGTCGGGCTGGGCTCGCCCATTGAGAACCTCGCGCTGGACAGCGATAACATTACGGATATCTATATTGATTCTGAGAATTCGCCCCTGTATATAGAGCATGCGAAGTTCGGGATTTGCCATACCCTCTATAGGTATAGCCGCCCCCTCTTGGAAAGGGCGTTCAGGAACATCGTGCTCTCGGAGAAGGGGCGCAAATTTGACGACATGAACCCGGTCGTGGACGTGGTCGTGAGGAGGCACTCCATGAGGACGCACCTCCAGAGGCCGCCCGCGACATTCGGGCCGCTCGTTGGCGCGTTGAGGATTATGCAGGAGGCGCCCTTCACATATGCGCAGTATCTCTACTTCCGCTCGTTCAGCCCGTTCTTTGCGGGATATGATGACACGATGGTCGGGCTGGGGTGCAGCGAGGCGGTGCTCGGGCTGAAAGGCGTGGGAAAGACAGCTTTTACTGCGGCTAAGATAATTGCGATTGGGACGAAGAAGAGGATTATCCCTATACAGGACATCCAGGAAATTCCCGTTGGTGCGTTTAGGAAGCGCGGGTTCCATATCGGCGCTGCGAAGGTGAAGGCGGGCATAGACGAGGGGCCCACATACAAGCCCACGGGCGAACTGGACCTTGTGCAGATGGCGAACGCCCTCCTGAGGATGGGTGATGCTGCGCTGGTGATTAACGAGATTAGGTCGCGCAGCGCGGTGCAGGGAGTGATTAACCTATTGAACACGCAGCCCGGAGTGTTTTTGCTGTACAACCTGCACGCGGAATCCCTGAAGGATGTGCAGGACAGGTTGGAATTGGTGTTCGGGATTCCTTCTGCGTCTATGTTTGCTACGGATAGATATACATTCCTGAAGAAGCTGAGGTTCGGGAGGAAGGGGAGGGTTTATCGCGTGCTCGGATACGAGTATGAGAGCGACCCCGCGAACAGGCAATTTGTGGAGGTGTTCAAGTACAGGCGCGGCCCGGACATAGAATCCTGCAACGTGGAGCCGAAATTCCTGAAGAACCCGGAGGCATTGCTCTGGGACTTTGACAAGGTGGACATGGCCAAGCTGCAGGGGCACCTTGATTTGCAGTTCGTTCCGCCCGTGCTCGTGCGCAGGAGCGACGAGAGCGGAATACCGCCGGAGCAGTACATACTGCAGGCGTTCCTGAAGGGGAAGATGTATTACAAGGCGTACAAGGCGAGCCTGGACACGAATGACAAGTTGCTCAGGGACATAGATTTCATAGTGAAGCTGAACACGGCTACGAACAGGATGCTTGCGGACATTGAGCAGGAGAACGGGAGCGTGGACTACAAGGATGCGCAGGCAAAGCTGGATACGATATTCAAGCAGCAGTACCAGGCGGAACTGGCTTCCCGGACCGCCTAATCCGCATTCTTCTGCGGGAATATCCCGGAGAGGTATTCGGAGTTCTTTAGAAGGACATTGTGGATTCCGCTCCCGTACTGGAGGGCTTTCTTTTTCCTCTTTACAGCGAGCTCTGGAACTCCCAAGAACTTCGCCGCCTCCCTCAATACGCATTTCTTCAGGATTTTGTCCTCCATCCTCTGCTGGAGCGGGATGGAGAAGGCGATTTTTTCCAGTTCGGGATTGTAGAAGGGAAATCTCGCTTCAATATCATATTTGCGCATCGCCTTCTTTATCATCTTTATCTCCCTGTTTTTGAGGGTGGAATACTCCTCCTTCAGGAGCTTTTCCAAATCCCCGCCTTCTGCCGCATAGATGTAATAGCGCTCATAGCCCACGAACAATTCCTCGGCCCCGGAGCCGAAGAGCATCACTTCTATACCTTCCTTCTGCGCCATTTCACCCGCCGCGCAGAGGGGGACGAGCAATTCCACCTTAAGGAAATCCCCTGGGAAAATTGAGTATGCTGTTTTGTATAATTCCATTATTTCATTCTGGTTCAGGACTTTTGTGCGGAGGGGGATCCCCATCTTTGGGGCGAGCACCTCCGCGTATTGGAGGTCTTCGCACCTTTCCGTGCCCACTGTGAAAAGGACCGGGGCGGAGTATTTCTTGGCGACGTGGGCGATGAGGGTGGAATCCAGCCCGCCGGAGAAGGCTATGCCTGGCCTGTCCTCCAATGTTTGCTGGACGCTTTCCTCCAACGCCTTGGCGAGTTCAACTAGCATAATGAGTCCTAAATAGCGTGGGCAGCAAGGTTATTTAAGAACTATCCTGTCGCCCTCCCTAACCCCATGCCTTTCGCTGAATCCTTTATTTACTTCCAAAACGTAGAGGGCGTCCGCATCCGGGGGGTAATTGGAGCAGGGGTCGGAGATGCAGGGCTCCATTTGCATTATGTCCACTATTGTCCCGTTCTCTGAAATGTAGATTGCATCCAGCGGGATTAGAGTATCCTTCATCCAGAACGGATAGTTTCCGGAACTTGGGAATACGAAGAGCATCCCCTCATCTTCTGGGAGGGATTCGCGGGACATCAATCCGCGCTCCAATTCTTCCATATCATCCGCGATTTCCACATAGACCGGGATTTGCTGGCCCGCGCCGTTTGTGATTGTGATTTCCTCTTTTCCGGAGTGCTGGCCCTGGGTGAGGAGAAAATAGATTATGACAACTGCTACAAGGGCAGTCGCAATTTCCTTCAGAGGCAATTTTGCCATGTGGATCTATCTTTGAAAAAGAATAAAACCCAAACTAGGTGCGTAAGGAGTGCGGGCAAAGAGATACGGGGTGAAGTCGGGGGTAGGTATGAGCACCCTAGAGAGAGGAGGGGGCGTTCCCCCTCTTCCTCTTGGAATCGGGCCCGGTGGGATTTGAACCCACGACCTACATCTTAGGAGGATGCCGCGCTATCCAGGCTGCGCTTCCCGGCCAAAATTGCTTTGGCATACGGGCCCAGAGGATAACCTCTGCCGGCATTCCGGAATTATTAGTGCGGCAAGAGTATAAAAATCATTCTGAGGACACCGCCGCATACACGTCCGAAGAATCCTGCACGAGCTTCGCGTAGTACATGCGGTAGCCGCCGGGGATTGCGACCACGTCCGGGTCCACAAGCAGCCCTTCGGAGCCTGAGGGCTCAAGCCGCACCCCTTCATCAGGGACGAAGTTCAGCCCGTCAAGGGAGCTGGCGCTCATTATTACCTGGTCGCCCACCGCGAAGTCGCCGCTGGGGAAGCTGGTGAAGAAGAGCTTGTAGGTGCCGTCCTCAAGCCGGATGATGTCCGGGTCCAGAAGGACGGATACGCCCTCAACGTCTATGTTCTTCTCCTTCCTCCAGGTGAGCCCCTCGTCCGTGGAAACGGCTATGCGGGAGGTGAGCCCTGCGGTATAATACATCCTCAGGGTATCATTGAACCAGAGCATGTCCGGGACGGAGGTGAAAATCCTGTTTCCCTCCCCGTAATCGTAGAAGCGGACGCCCGGCTCCTCCCTCCAATGTATTCCGTCGGAGGAAACAGAGCTGTATAATTTCCTTGTTTCGGTCTCCCCGCGCCTTTGGTCTCCGGTGCGCACTTCGTAAATCATCCTGTACCCGCCGTCCGGAAGCACGATTATCGCCTGGTTGGTTGCCCCCGGCTGGCCTTCGCTGCCTTCCATCACTATGCCTCTATTGGTGAAGTGGAGCCCGTCGCTGGATTGCGCGAGGCCTATGCCTCCCATGCCCGTGTAGTACATCCAATATGAGCCGCCTATTATGAGAGTATTTGTGCTGATGCCGCCGTCCAGCACTTTGCCTTCTTCCTCCCATGCAAGGAGCCTGCCGCTGGGCAGTTGGGGAACCGTGGGTGCCTCTTCCTCTTCTGCGCCAGTAACGTTCGTTGCATTGGTTTGCGGCTCCTCTATGACGGTGGTGTTGATGGTTTCATCCCCTGCGGCAGGGGTTCCGTCCTGCACCGGAGGCGTGACAGCGGACTGGTTATCTGGCGCCGGTGGCTGGGAAGCTGGTGGAGCGCTTGTGCCTTCCGCGCTTTCCGGGGGAGAGACGCA
>JAGVON010000022.1 GCA_020052735.1 archaeon
AAAAGGATTTCCATCGCCTGCTGCTTGCCTGGCCCGCACTCCCCGTTGAGCATGCATCTCTCTTTTTTGGTGAGTTCGGGCTCCATGGTTTCACATCTCGTCCGGGGTATAAATACCTAACCCCGCCCTTCCGCCGCTTAGGGTGCCAGCCCCCTTTTTCTTCTCTTCCATCAATATCTGCGGCACCAGCTCCAGCTTCATCTCATCCGTAATTATCACAAATTCCGTTTTCTTTATTATGTCGGAATACCTGCCCCTTATCTCCTTCACCACATCGTAGAACTCCCGCACGCTCTCGGTCTCCATCTCAAGCTCCACTTCCCAGGGTCCCAAGCCCTCTATCACATGTATCACATTAGGCAATTGCAGGCAGTATTCCATGAAATTCCTGTACTTTTCATGGTAATCCTTCAGGTACAGGCAAACCTTGTAGAATCCAACCCCAATTCTATTGTAATCCAGGAACGCCACGTATCCGTTTATCACGCCCTGTTCCTCCATCGCCTTTATCCTTTTCTGCACGGTCTTTGGGTTCAGGCCCAGCTTCTTTCCAACTTCCACATAATTGTATCTTCCATCGTCTGAAATCGCCAATAATATCCTCTTGTCGGTCTCATCCAGCTCCGCCTTACCTCTTCCTATGTATTCGCTCACCTTCTTCTTCGTCACAATTCTCTTCCTTTCTTTGTGCACCAGATAAGAGCGCTGGGCTTTTTGCGCATCAATCGAGAAGACCACATCATAGCTGTTTATGTATTTCTCATATCTCTTGAACAGGTCCCATTTTATGTCGCCCAGCTGGGCGATATTCTCCACATACATCCCAAGCATGAGGTCCCACCTGCCTTCGCATTTCGCAACCCATATTATGCGCTTGTCGTTCAGTATGTATCTGTAGAACTCCTCCTCGCTCTTCTTGTCAAAGCCGGAGAGCTGGAGGTAGAATTTTCCCAGGAAATAGCCCAATTTCGCATTGGAGACCATGGTGGCGAACTTCTTCACCACCCAATCCTCCGTCATTCTTGCCAGCCGGTACTGCACGTTGTTCTTCCCTATGCGGAGCTTCTTCCCCACTTCCGCAAGGCCCACCCGCGCATTCGTGTCCAGCTCCAGGAGTATCTTCCGGTCTATGAGGTCAAGCTTCCTTATCTCCGTGCCGTTTTGCATGTATTGGTTATGCGACCAACTATTATTTAAATAATACCTTTTTGACCAAAATTTTGATAAAAGAACTTATTAAGATGTTATGTTGTAGTAAGTTCATAAAAGCGGAAGAAAGCCGCATGATGGTGGTATGACATGGCTGGAAAAAACGGGAAGATGGAGGTATGCCTGATAACCCCGCATAAGGGCGAGATGGGCGTGAGAAGCCTTTCAGCCAGCCTTCGCGCGGATGGCGCGAGGACAAAGCTGGTGCTCGCCCCGTTGTTCGAGCAGAGCGTTTATACCGAAAACCAGGTGCGCGACCTCGAGGAGCTTGCAAGGGGCTCGGATGTGATAGGCGTTTCAAGCATGGGAATTTCCCACAAGCGGACCGTACAGCTTCTTGAAGCAATCAAGAATGATCCCAGGCTTAGGGAAAAATTCCTCATAGTCGGGGGGGCGACCGCCACACAGTATCCAGAAGCATTCAACGGCATTGCCGACGCGATTTGCAGGGGGGAAGGAGAACAGACCATGGTGGAGCTTGTCCGCACTCTTAATGCAGGCGGGGACGTGCATAAAATGAGGAATCTGGCCTTCACCGCCAAAGGAAAGCTGGTGCAGAACCCTGTAAGGATGCCCGTCTATGACATGGACACCCTGCCTTTTGACGATTACGATTTCCATGAAGGGCATCACTATAGGCTTACGCCCAGTGGGATGATCAGGATAACAACCCCGGAGCAAAGCATCCCCGGAATCCAGAACCTGGCAACGCCATATGCGGCCAGCCTTTTCGTGTTTGGAATGAGAGGGTGCGCCTATGCATGCACGTTCTGCATAAACAGCTGGGAAAAAAGCACATACCGCAAGGAGCACAAGCGCGCGAGAAGCGCCGAGAATCTCATAGCGCACATAAAGCGCGTGTTGAAAAGCCACCCCCATGTGGAGCACGTATCCATGTTCGATGACGATTTCTTCCTGAGGCCGCTCGGGGAAATGCAAAGGTTCTCTGCGCTTTACCGTGAGCAGGTAGGCCTCCCGTTTTTCACCTATGCCTCCCCAACCACGTTTGATGAAGAGAAACTTGGGGTGTTGATGGAAGCCGGGCTGGCCAGGGTGGCAGTAGGATTCCAGACCGGCTCCGCAAGGATGCTGAGGATTTACCACAGGCCGGTCAGCGACATAGAAAAGGCTCCGGGGATACTTGCCGTGTTGGCCAAGGCACAGGCGGAGAATCCAAACTTTGAGCTGCCGGACATTGATTTCATGATAGATGCTCCGCTTGAAAAAGCCGCGGATGCGCGGGCTACGGTGGAGATGATGCTGCGCATTTCTGCAGAAGGGCCTTTGGAGGCGCACATGCACAATTTCCATATGTTCCCAGGCACGCCTTTCTACGAGTCAGCCAAGAGGGAAGGGCTGCCGGTCGATGATATGCTGGCAAGGGACACCCTCCATATGGGATATGAGTTCCAGGACCACCGCCCCAAAATAGATGAGAAGCTCGCGGTGATTGCAAGCGCAAGCGACCCCGAACAGGTGCTGCATGCCTTCTACACGACCATCCTGTTCTTTGTGACAGGAAGATGCGACAAGGAGCGGCTGGGCGTTCTTCCTCGGCAGGAGATAACCGAGATGCTTGCTATGCCCATAGAAAAGGTGAGGGGCGTTGTCGATTCGCTCAGGAAAAGGGCGGAGCAGATAAGCACTGTGAAGTACTACACCGAGCTTGAGAAGACTGGGGGAACCACATACTTGGAAAATCCGTAGGAAGGGCTGTTTTCTCTTCTTTTTCCTAACTTTCTAAATGTTTCGAAACATTTAAATATAAGAATGAATGTAAATAGAAACATGCGCAAGAAGGAAATACTCTACCGGGAGATGCTCACCGAAGCGATAGAGAGCAAAATCCTCACCTTCACACAGCTTGCGCTCTCCAAAAAATTCGGCTTCTCGCTCAGCACGGTAAATAATGCGCTCAAGCCGCTGGAGCAGATAGGCGCAATAGAGAAGAGGGAACGCTACTTCCAGCTCGTGGATGCGCATAAACTCCTCACATTCTGGGCGACAACAAGGAACCTCGCTAAAGACATCCTCTATTCCACGAGAGCGGAAATGCCGGTGCAGAAGATTGAGGGAAGCATGCCGCCCGGAGCAACCTTCACCGCCTACTCCGGCTACCGCTTCCTTTTCAACGAGGCTCCGGCGGATTATGGGGAGGTTTATGTTTATGCGGACGAAAAAACGCTTGAAGAGATAAAGAAAAGGTTTCCTGAGAAAAAAGGCCCTTCAAACATTTTTGTATTAGAAACGGATGCGTTCATGCCGGAAAGGATTGCACCAAGGGCGCAGATCTATGCGGACCTCTGGAACCTTAAGGAGTGGTATGCGAAGGATTTCCTGGATGCGCTTGAAAGGAGGCTGTTTCCATGAAAGAATTCTGGAGCGAACTGGTAACAAGGAAGAGCTGGGAGGAATTAATCTCGCTTTCAAAGGAATACAAATTCATCCTTATCGGCGGCTGGGCGGCCTATCTCTGGACCGGGATGCACAAGTCCAAGGATATAGACCTGGTGATAGATTACGATACGCTCAACCTGCTGAAAGGCAGATTCACGCTGGAAAAGAATGAGAGATTGAGGAAATACGAGATAAAGATGGGCGAGTTTGACGTGGATTTATACCTTCCTAGCTATTCGAAACTTGCATTCCCGGTGGAAAAGCTGGCCGAGTGCTCCGCGGTCGTGCAGGGGATAAGGGTTCCATCTCCGGAAGCCTTGGTAATCCTCAAGCAGGGCGCAGAAATCGAGAGGAGGGGCTCCATAAAAGGGATGAAAGACCTCATCGACATAATGGCAATCCTGCTCAATTCCGGCTTCTCGCTGGAAAAATACCGCGAGATTAATGCGAAATACGGGCTGAAAGGCTTTGAAGAGGCGCTGGAGAAGGAAGTGATGCTTTTCAGCACGAGGGATTTGGATTATCTCACTATTAATCTGAATGAATTTGCAAAATGGAAGCGCGATTTCATCAAAGAGCTGAAGAAGCGCTATAAATAATCCTTCACATCCACTTTTTTGTATTTCGCGCGGTCGAATGATTCCCTGTTCTTCAATGGGGCGGTCGCATCCACGCCCACTTTACAAGTTTCCCGCGTCTCCGGGTTCGCCGACGGGTCCAGGGAAGATCCCTTCTCCCCCTTCTTCACCACGAGCCCGCGGTCCCCTTGGAATCTTGTCGCAATCGCCCACTCCACTTCCTCCATTTTGTGAATATCCACGTCGTCATCCACAACCACCACATGCTTCATGGACGCGTGCCCTTTGAACGCCGCCTCTATTGCTTTCTTTCCGTCATCCTCGTTCTTTTTATGAATAGAAACAACCCCATGCAGCCACGAGCACCCTCCCGGAGTAATACTTACACCTTTACACTCCGCAACTCTATTTACTTCGTTAAAAATAGTCGGCTCGCGCGGCATCCCCATCAATACTTTGTGCTCCATCCCCCCGGGCAGAAGCACATGGAATATCGCATCCTTGCGTGCATGTATTTTCTTGACTTCCATCACGCGCTGCCTGCGCACAATGTCA
>JAGVON010000061.1 GCA_020052735.1 archaeon
GGCGTGCCCGCTCTGCAAGGGAATAGAAAGGCGCAAGCTCGCAAACGATTATAGGGCTTTCGGCAAAATCAACCTCTGAGGTGCTTGATTGGAACTGAAGATAATATCATCGTCGGACAAGGAGCTGGATTTTGAGATAGTCGGCGGCGAATACACGCTCGCAGAGCTGCTCACCTCCCGCCTTAACGACAAGAAGGAGGTGGAGTTCGCCTCCTACACCGTGGCCCACCCGCTCGTGGCGAACCCGCACATCTACGTGCGCGTCTCCTCAGGGAAGGCGGCCAAGCTGGTTTCCGACACGCTGGAAGAGATAAGGGCGGATGTCGCGGATTTCAGGGAGTCCATCTCAAAGGGCAAGTGAGGCGGGCTCGCGAATGGAAGCAAAGCCGCCCGCGGAAAAAAAATTCCTGCCGGACCAGCTTCTGGAAAGGTTCTCCACGGATTGGGTTTACCAGTTCGGGCTAATCGGCATAACGCTCGCCCTCTACATCCTTACGAAGAACCCGTTCTTCGGCGTCCTTGTGCTTCTTGAGCTGCTTCTCATAGTCGCGCTGGAGATAAGGCACGGCGTGAAGAAGCACGGGTGGAAGGCGGAGCTCAAGGACATCGCCATTTCGCTCGGCGCGATAATCCTCCTATGGTTCGCCGCGATGTTCGTGATGGGCACCTCCGTTCCGCTCAATGCGGTGGTCTCGTGCAGCATGCTCCCTAACATAGAGAGGGGCGACATGGTGCTTGTGCAGGGCTTGCAGCCGGCAGGATATGATGTGGAAATAACCCAGGCGGAGTTCGCTCAGTTGAACTCCTCCCCGGCCGTGCATCTTCCGGACGGCTCCACACGGGAGCTCAGGGGCTCCCTATACACCTATTGCGCGCAATTTCCAACCGAGCAGACGTGCAGGCAATTCTTCAACAATCCAGAATCCTTCTACGAAACAAGGGGGCCCTTCACCTTCCAATACGGAAAATGCACGCGGGAGAACAGGGAGGGCCGCTTCTCTTACCAAACTCCGTGCCTTGAATACGTGGAATTCAAGGGGACGCAGTATTACCCGAACTTCGCCCATGACACTATTGTGTATGCGCCTGCGCAGGGGGACCTTTACTCGCTTGCGGGGGACATAATCCACCGCGTATATTTCAAGATAAATGCGGGCGGCTCCACCTTCTACCTCACAAAAGGCGACAACAACCCGGTAATGGACATACAGGAATATAGCTATTCAATGGAAATGGGCAACTCCCCCCCATCGCTTGCGCAATACAAAGGGAAGGTCGTGGGCAGGGTGCCTTTCATTGGGTATTTGAAACTGTTCACAGCGGGCTTCTTCTCCGAAACCACTAATTGCGATTCAACGCTCGCGTTTCCACCGATGCAGTAAGTTTATCCAACCACGGTTCAAATCCGCACGCCGTTCTTTCGCACCTCTTCCAGCAGTCCGGCATGCCTTTTCGGGTCGTATACTATGATATGGGGCGTCAGCCCGATATCCAGCATACCTTTCACTGCCTCCCACGCCCGCCCGAAAATGTCCTTTCTTCCGTGTTTTCCTTTGGGCAGGATAAGGATGTCCGCGTCGCTTTCAAACGGGATCGCAGCCCCTTCGGCAACGGAGCCGAAGATATAGACCTCCCCGCCCACTTCCTTCTTGAGCCTCATCAGCATCGGGAGAATTTCGGAGAGCTTCACGGCCCTAATCAAGCTTCTCACCCAGCAGCGCGAACAATTTTTTGATATCAACCAGTATCTCGGCAAGGTCCTCTTTCCTTATATCCTCAAGGGGCGCATAGTCCCCGCCTTCCCTGAGCGTCTGGTAACGCGATAGGTTCCGCACAAGCTTCGCGTCAAGCCCCAGCTTGCCCCTGCTCTCCCAGAGGCGGGCGACCATTCCGGAATGCATTTTTGAAAGCGGCAACCCCGCATTGAGCATGATTGCCCTGCCCGCGTTGAATGCGGAATAGTACGCCCTTGAAAACGCGTCCACTGCCAAGCCCTGCTTTTGCAGTATCAGCGCTGCGCGGTACGAATCCTTCGCCTTTTCGGCATACCGTTTTGCTTCCTCATCCATGCAGGATTAGTCGTGTTCGCTTATTATAAATGTTGCATGCCGGCAAATATGCCCGGCATCCATATCTCTGCCCGATTTTTGCAACAGCAAAAAGGGGCGCCATTTTCCCGCTGGAAAATTCGCGCGGAGATAACTCTGCTTCGCTGCTGCGAAGACAGGCGGAAATCCATATCGCCTCTTGGCGATAACTGGCAGAATCTGCTGATTCCGCCATCTGCGGATTTCCACCTTGGCAGAATCCAGCGGGATGGTGAAGTTCCGCAGAACTTCGCCAGTCATCACCGCAGTGATGCGGATTCCGCCATCCGGCAATCATGCCCCGGTTTCCAGCCGCCACAATATAAAAATGCTACCTTGCTTATGCCTTGGGTAGGTTCATGGACAGGGCTGTGCGGGCATTGGCGGCGTTTGTACTGGTTTTAATATCCGCAGCAAGCGCCCAGTGCGCGAACCTCTCTGATGATTCCACCTGGGGCACAATGGTGGTGAACGACACGGCGACTGGCACCCTTTACGTGAATGAGAATACCATATTATGCACGGACACATATTACTTCAATGCCGCGGCGGCAACGGCCGTGCTCCGCATGAACTCCTCCAACATCTTCCTTGACTGCAACAATTCAATCCTGGACGGCGTGGATGGTAACGGCTATGGCGTATACATCACCGGAAAAGAGAACGACACGGTGGGGAACTGCACTGTCATGAATTATCAGTATGGATTCTATGCGGCATCAGACTCTAACAACAGCGCATTCATCAACAACTCCATAACGAACAATTCGGTTTATGGGATTTACGTGCTGGCTTCGTCCGGCATATCCATATGCTACAATACGCTCTACCTGCAGAACGGGACGAACGACGCGGCGGTGTACGGATATAATTCCGACAACATCACGCTATACGCCAATATGATGTACGACAATTACCTAGGTGCATACATACAGAACTCCACCTCCATATACATAGGCAACAGCTCTTTCCTGAGGCACGCGAAGGAGGCGATGCGCATAATAAATGTGAGTGGGGGAAATATATCTTGGAATTATGCGAACGTAACTGGGGAGCAGGCGATACAATTGGGGGATTCTTCTCTGACTAGCCCGGGGGTGCGCCACATCCTCATCGCGGACAACAGGTTCTATAGGGTGAACGAGGGGGTGAGGCTCTACCACAATTCCGCGAACATAACGATAGTAAATAATGAGATAAGGGATGCACTGTCCGCGCTTGCGATTTTAAACAACCTGGGAGATTACATTGTTAACAACACTCTGGTAGGGCTGAGCTACGACTTTCTGGTTACGAATGATAATGTTGATGCGAGCTACTGCAACCACCTTGTTGAGAACAACACTGGTACCGGGGGGAAGGCGATTTTCTATTCCAACGAGACGGTAGTGGTGTCCGGGGAGGGGTATTCTAATATAGAGATTTGCGGGGCCAACAACTCGGTCATTAGGGACGTGCTGATAAACGGGAACCCCACGTACAGGAGCAACCATGTGTGGATAGAATTATCCGATAATGTGACGGTTATAAACGCGACGCTGAACAACACGTCCTTCGGGCTCAGCGTATTCGAGCACTCCACTGGGTTCTACGGGGAGAACATTACAATATACAACGCCGGTGGGCGCGGCATCGCGATGAGCCGGGTGAACAATAGCCTGTTGAGGAACCTAGTAATAGACGGCTCGGGGTTTATGGGTGGCGGGGAGCCATATACCGAGGCGGGGGGAGGATACATTGGCATCATAATGTACTCCACCAGCAACGTCACCGTGGAGAATGCAGTAATTGTGAATAATTCCAAGTATGTTTACCCGAAGTATAAGGAAATATCCATCCTGAAGTACTCAGACACAGACCTGCCCAGCAGCAACAACACGTTCCGGAACATAACCATTTATGGCTCAACGCAGCATTTCTACCACAACGAGACCGGGCTGGACAATGTGCTGCAGAACTTCTCAATATGCAGGAACTCCTCTGCCGCGGGATGCGTGAAATGGGGCAGCATAGATTTGGATTCCACCTATGCGCAAATCAATTATTCCGGCCTATTCACAGAGTCGGATTTCGTGTCGCTGAATTCCAGCGAGGCCACCCTTGACCTGTTCAACTCAAGCGCAAACATAACCCTGGATGCGGACTGCTCCCCAGGCGTAATATACAATATCTACAGGAAGGAGGAGTTCTCATCCTCTGCCGCGGACATAGTCGCGAACGGGACATTGTACACGCCCACGCGCATGTCCTGCGCCGACGATTACTTTACCTTTGGGGTAACCTCCTTCTCAGGCTATGCGCTGGAGGAGGGGACGCTCAACCTCACCATTTATTCATCCACGGACGTGCTGCCGCACGTCCCGACCAACGCGTCCTGCGACTCAAGCAACTCAGAAGTGATGCTTGAATTGTACAGGAATGATGTGTTGGTTGCCAACGGGACGTCCCATGTGGAGGACGCAAGCAACCTGACCGCAGGCACGTACAATTATGTGTGCAACACCACCAACTATTAATCCGCCTATGCGGCCGGCACCCTGAGGGTGAGGGCTTCAAACGTTGGGGGCTCAAGCAGCCCCATGGGGATTACTATAGAAGGGGATGAGGTGGTTGGAAGCACCCTTACAATAACCGTGAGGGACGGCTCCACCCCCGTGGATGGGGCGGAAGTGAGGGTTCTCTATTGGAGTGGAGGCATACTCAACGCAATAGATTTGGGAAATACTAATTCAGATGGGGAAGTGGAATTCACCCCCGCGATTGCTGGCGGATACACGGTGGAAGCGACTACGGCCGGGTATGGCGCCGTTGAATTCGCCTTCTCGGTTGAAGCCGCCGAAGTGCCGCAGGGTGACGGAAACGCCGAACAGGAAACC
>JAGVON010000028.1 GCA_020052735.1 archaeon
CCCTCTATCGCATTCGTATTGAAGATGAAGCTCACCAGCCGCTCCCGCTCCTCTCTCCACAGCCCCTTCCCGATTTTGTGCTTTTTTGAGTAGTTCTTCCTTATTTTCTCCAAAAGTGCATTCTCCTCCTCGGAAAGGACGGGCTTCGGATGCTCCCGCCTCGGCTTCTCAAAGCCCGCTGGCGTGTGCACGCCCAGGTATTTCCTTGTCTTCTTTATTTTCCCGCCAACCCTTTTCGTCTCAGTCAAATAGTAGTATGTTTTTCCGTGGATTTTCTTTTTCTCTATGTACCCTGCCATGCATACATTTAGGGGGCACACCATTTTAAACATTTAGGGGGTACAGAACAGTTTCCTGTTTAGGGTTTCCAGTTTCCGGAAACCGGCTGCCGGAAACAGAAAACTGATTAGCCCCGGAGGGGGATTGAACCCCCGACCTCTCGCTTACGAGGCGAGCGCTCTACCGCTGAGCTACCGAGGCGTGCCAAGAGGAAGGGGGAAGGCGTTCCCCCCTCTCTTTAGGGTAATCATACCCCCCTTCCACTTCGCTTAGGGGACTCTTCACCCGTACTCCTTATGCACTATTTTCTCCCTATCTTATTTTATACCATTTCGGAAGCCCGAAACGGTAAACGAATCACGTGGTTTGAGGTTTTTGGTCTCATTTTTGCTTGCCCCGCAGGGCATACCCAACGGCAGAGCCGAAGCGACGCTGGGCGAAGCTGAGGCGAGAAAAAAGGAGCGCCGAGGGCAGGATTTGAACCTGCAATCCTGTGAAGGACTAGTTTTCGGGACTAGCGCACTACCGGGTTATGCGACCTCGGCTGATAGCATATACTCTACTCCAGTCATTTTCTTAAACCTAATGAAAAGCAGAATGCGGCCGCCGGGATTTGAACCCGGGTCGCTAGATTGGCAACCTAGAATCCTACCGCTAGACTACGGCCGCGCCAAGAGGAAGAGGGGGCGCGCCCCCTCCTCTCTTTATGGTAATCATACCTCCCCCCGACTTCACCGAGGGGATTCTTTACCCGTGCTCCTTACGCATTGCAAAGAGGAGCGGGCAACTCTTCTAACCAAAGAGCACTCCTATTTACCCATAAAACCTTTTATAAATATTAGGAGTGTTTATTTATGTTAAAAAAGAGTATTTAAAAAGACTTTTGCGGTGTTTATCTAATGGCAGCCCAGAACACCCCTCCAATAGTCCGCCCTACTGATTGTACCCGTTGTTTGGCGATGTCCAAGGCCGGGCGCAGGGCGCTGGGAAAGCTCGTTGCGGAGAATCCCGCATTCGCCAGCCGGTTTCTGGAATCGCTCGCGCAGGCGGGACCAAAGCAATCCGTCCAGCAGCCCCAGCCGGCTGCGCAACCCGCGCCAACGGCGGGAAAGGGCACCATTCTTGATAAAATGACCGGAGTTGCCGCCAAAAACGCCTTCGCCAAGGCCAAGAAAGTGGGCGCGGGCGCGGCAGGGATAACCCTCCTCTACCAGGCGGTGGACAACCTTGAGGACTGGGCGACAGGCAGGGACGCCGCCAGCTCCGCATACGGCGTTATAACCGACAACTTCACAAACTGGCAGGCGGCCGTTGAACCGGTTAGCGATGTGCTTTCCTCGCCCCTGGTCTCGCTCGGTGCCGCATTGGGCGTAGGGTTCCTGCTGGGCCGCAGGGCATGGCGCCAGCTGAAGAAATCCTGGAAGGCAGCCACAGAATCCGTTGGGAACAAGGTGGTGCTCGCCAACGAGAAGTTGGCCGAAAGGGTAAAAGTGGTCACAGAATTCGTGAAATCCATTTCAAAAACGGCCTTCGCGGCGCTTACCTGCTACCACCTCCCGGGCCTCATGGACGCAGGCCGCAGGATTGTTGAAGTTGAGCCAAATTCCGACGCATTGGGCCAGCTGCACCAAATTCTTAACCAATTCTTCACTGTTGCGCCGGGTGCGTTTATACCAGTGTTCGCATATCTCCTGGCCAAAGCGGCCGAATGGCTGGTGGTTTCTTCAGTGGCATTCCTTGAGCCAGGCAACAACCGGAAGAGGGAAAAGATTCTGGAGGGGCAGCGCCGCCTTGAAGCCGAAGCGGAACCGAAGGCAGCCGCACAGGCAGCCCCGGCAAAGCCGCCTGAGGGCCCTGCCCCCGCGTAGCCGCACTCTCGTTTTTATTAACCCTTTTGCACAAATCCATGCAATGGCTTCTGTTCATGTAATCGGCGCGGGCCCCGCGGGCTCCGTCGCCGCAATCTCCGCCCTGCGCGAGGGGCACAACGTGGAGATAAGCGAGGAGCACCTCGTCCCAGGCCTCCCCACGGACTGCTCGGGCCTCATATCAAGGGACGGCCTCAGCTCCCTCTCGGACATAATGGATTACAGGAGGCACGCAATCCGCCCCATGCACGGCGCAATCCTTGATTTCGCCGGCCACAAGCTCACAATAGACGCAAAGAAGCCCGTCGCCTATGTGATTGACCGCGCCTCGTTTGACTCCGCCCTCGCAAAAAAGGCGGAAGAGGAAGGCGCAAATCTCAACTGCGGCGAAAGAATCTCCTCCAAATTCCGCGGAGAATGCATCATAGGGGCGGACGGCCCCAACTCCTCGGTCGCAAGGCGCTTCCATTTTCCAAAAATAAAGAGGTTCGCCATAACCGCCCGCTGCACGGTAAAATATGACGGCGAAAACCCCGATTTCATCCGCGCCTACCTCTCCAACAAACTCTCGCCCGGCTTCTTCTCCTGGGTAATTCCCCACGACGAGGAAATGGCGGAGATGGGCACAGGCCTCGTGCTCCCAGGCAACCCTCTCCCCTCTCTGCACGCCCTCTCCAAACTCACCGGCTTCAAACCCGAAGGAAAAATGCATTTCGCATTAATCCCCCTTGAATGCAGAAGGAAAACATCCCTCCGTACGAGAGACCGAACCATCCTTCTCGCGGGAGACGCAGCAGGCCAGGTGAAATCCACCACCGGAGGCGGCGTCTATTTCGGCACCTCCTGCGCCCGGCTCGCAGGCAGGCACGCCACCCACCCGGAAAAATACGAAAAGGAGTGGCGCTCCTTATACCATAAGGACCTGCGCATGCACAGGTTGGCCCACCTCTTTTACGGAATGCTCCCGGATTCCGGCATAAGGCATGCCGGCAACCTCCTTTCCTTCTTCGGCATGGACGAATACCTCGCGGAGAAGCAGCAGATGGACAAGCCCACCCACATCCTGGACCGCTCCCTGCTGATTCACGCCATGTCCGCCCCCTTCTCCAGACAGAAAACTATATAAACAACATAAGTCAGACCTTTACTGCACTGTGGCGACATGATACTCAGGTACGAGAGCACCCGTTCGGAGGAGGAGAGCAAAAAAGAGCAAACCGGCTTCCCCGCAGCCCCACAATTCCCAGTGCCCATGCTGCCGCACCACTATCAGGAGATCCCGCAGCACCACAAAGACCAGATAATATGGACCTACATCCCCCACATACGCTCCCAGCACAACGGCAACTTTTCGCAGATTTTCACCCTGAACCTGAAGGACAGGATGAGGGCATACGAGAAGATGGTCGTCCTCGGGCACGACCTGATGAGCGCAATAGGGAACGGGAACGCCGCAAAGCCATCCCGGCAGGCGCCTTTCGTACAGATGCAATCACCCAGCACCAGGCCGGCAATCCAGCAGGCCCCCGCGCCGGTTGCCGCGCCGAAGAAGGCCCGCGCCATTTCCAAGGACATGCAGAAGGTAATCAGCTTCGTGGAGGAGAACGCAGGGGTTAAGGCCGAGGACCTTGTTGACTTCGTCCCGCCCCGCGTCTTCAGCCGCCTGATGCTCTACACCAAATTCTCCGGCAACAACCAGGCATCCCTCCTCGCCTTCTTCAAGAACCTTTCCAAGGAATAAAGATTTTTAACCAGAACCTCCTTCATATCCAGAGAGTGCATTTATGGAATACATCATCCTCTCGCCCTGCGTGACTGCGAAAACATGCGAGCTGCGCATGCGCGGCACCATAGAGCTGAAGAAGGCGGAGCAGGCGCTTCCTCCTGAAGCGGACATCCTCGCCCTCACCGAGGTCTTCCTCTCCGTCGCATACAGGGGAAAGCCATTCTCCCTCTACCAGAGCGGCAAAATAATCGTGAAGGACGCGGAAACCGCCGAGGCAAAGGTCCTCCTGAAGGAAATGCTCGCTTTGCTGGAGAAAAAGGGGTGCCTGGTTGCTAAGGATTGACTTCCACGTGCATACGTCCTATTCCTCTGATGGAAGGATAACTCCTGAACAGCTCGCCGCCCTCTCCAAGAAAACAGGAGTAATCCCCGCAATCACCGACCACAACAACATAAGTGCGCATTCCGAATTCCGCAAGTTTGGTGTTTCATTCATCCCGGGCGAAGAAATACAAACAGCCCAAGGCGACTTCATCGGCCTCTTCCTCTCCGAGCCGATAAAGAAAGGCGTTGACTTCTACGAAGCATTGGATTCCATCCACTCCCAAGGCGCCGTCCCATATGCCCCGCACATGTTTGATGCCCTCCGCCCCGGAATAATGAAGGAGGAGTACGGAAAAGCATCGGACATAATAGAGGTTTTCAACGCCCGTTCTTTAGAGAGATTTGACAAAAAGGCGGAGGAGTTCGCAAAAAGGGAAGGAAAGCTGATGGCGGCGGGAAGCGATTCCCACTATCCTTATGAGTTTGGAACCACTTACACAGAATTGGATCTTTCCCCGGACCAGCTCCAACCCAAGCCCCTGCTCAAAGCCCTGAAGAATGCAAAAATAGTAGGAAAGCGCACTTCTTTATTGAAGAGAAAGATAGCCAAATACCTAAAGATTTACATCTAAATAAATTCCCTCATCGGGTTCAGCATCCTCTCTTCTATTGGAGAAATATATTTGTGGTTCCCTATCACATGCCCGAATTTGGTCTTTATCCCGCTAATGAACTTATGCAGCTCCACCGTATTCTCCACAATCACGTCCACCTCTATGTCCCAGCTCCCTATGCACTTGTTCAGGAACACCACGTTGTCGTGCTCAAGGCAGTAATCCAGGAACTCTTTCTCCTTTTCTCTCGTAATGCTTCTAAAGTTTATCAAAATCTTATAATACTCAAACCCCATCCTCTTCGCGTCAAACCACGCCGTATATCCCAATATGAACCCGTCCTTTGTGAGCCTGTCCATCCGGTACCTCACCGCATCCGGCGTTAATCCTACCCTCCCCGCCAAATCCACCGTGGTCGCCCGCGCATCCCCATACAGCGACGCCAGTATCTTCATATCCGTCCCATCCAGCCCCTCTGCCTCTGTGGTTCTCTCCATCGGAAACTCCGGGTGCCTCTCCCCTCCCAGCGCCCTGTTCCAGGATAAGTATGTCTGATAAGTAGTAGTTGCGACCGCCTTCTCCGCAATCTCCGCCCCGAACCTTTCAGTCATCATGTTTATCGCGTCCTCCACCTCCTTCTCATCCTTCGCGACCTGCCTCCACAGAACGTCGTAAGCCCCCTCGCACGTAACGCCCCACAGCGTCCGCTTGTGCGCTTCAAACAGCCCGAGCACCTCATTCTCCATCTTCTCGTTGAACACATCAAATTTGAGGTAAATCCTGTAGCTCTTGAAGCCCAGCTTCGCCAAATTAACGTCTGCGAACAATAGGGAGATTATGCCCGCCTCCTTGAGCTGCCTCATCCTCCTTTCCACCGCGCTGCTGCTCAGCCGCAGCTTCTTCCCCATCTGCACAAAGCTCATTCTAGAGTTTAGATAGAGGAGGGTAAGCAATTCCCTGTCTTTCTTGTCCAATTCCATATTTCTTAATTATCCTAGTTTTCTTATAAATATTTCGGTTTTCTTGCGTTTTTTTAAGAAATATAATAAATACCTGTGAAACATAGTTGTAATTAGGTGTTAACTATGGTGGAACAAAAAACCCAAGCACAGGAAAAAGGAGTTGTAGGCGCGGTGGCCCAGCCTCCTGCGCCGAGGCAGTTCGGGAAGGATAGGCTTGCCGAGCCGGAGCCGATACGGCAGATGAAGAAGATAGTCGTAATGAGGCATGGCCACTGCAATGAACACGATCAAATCAGTGATTATGGGAAGCAGCAGGTAGAGCATGCCGCAGAGATGCTCAGGGAACTCGTTGCGGGAAAAAATGTGTTAATTCTGACGTCCCCCACATGCTGGGTACCTCCAACCGCAAAATTGCTCGGTGAGAAGCTTGGCATCGCGGAACCAAAAGAAGATGAGAGGCTAGGAATGGGCTCTCGCGATTTAGGTAGGTTGGCGGATGAACTGCCAAAGATGGACGCAGATGTTGTCATCCTGGTTACTCACCAGCCCGAGGCTTGCGCCCTTTCAAGCTGGCTTCATCAGGGGTCCCGTAACCTCAAAAACGGCGAGTTTGTCATGGCAGACCTGTAGGTGATGACCATGATAAAACAAACGCAAAAGGAACTGGAAAACGGGAAGCACGGGCAGAAACCCAAGCTCTGGGAGCGCATGAAGCGCAAGGCGAAGCTCTTCACCGCCAAGACCCTGATGATTGCAGGCCTTGCAGGAGGGCTAGCCCTCCCCGCAAGCGCAAAGGCGGATGGATGGGCGACCGTATGGCCCGGCTACTCCACCACTGCAAATCGCCCCACTCTCCGTATTGAAGGGGGCGCCTCTTTCGACAGCGGCACTTCCTTCTACGCTTTCGGGGACTTCGAGCCAACCGAAAAGAATTCCATGAGGATTGATGGATTCTACGGTGCGGCGAGGGTTTCCCAGAGTGTGTACAATGGCCTCGGCCTCTTCGGAGAGATGGAGATGGGAACCGGCATGCAGAACATCTACAAGCCGGGCATCTACTACGCCCTCCCATTGGAAGACTGGTTCGTCCAGCTCCGGCTCGCCCCGTGGATGATGGGAGGCAAAGAAGACGTTCAGCTTGCCGCATACATGAGCAAGACGTTCGGCGGGGTATTGTCCACCGAACTGCTGCTCAAGGCGAACCTTCTCTCCCAAACAATGTACTGGGAATTCGCGGCAGATATCCTGTTCGCGGAGAGGTTCTCGGTGGGCTCGCAGCTCAGGATGTTCACCGACTTCCAGACCGGGCACACGGATGTCACACCCGTTGCAAGGGTCGGAGTGAGGTTCTGAATTCTTTTTTCTTTTTTACATAAAGATTAAAGATATTCAATGCAAAGGTGAAACCATGGTCGAACTGAAACCCGGAGAAAAAGGGTCTGTGGAAGCCCGGCCTTCAGGCAAACCCCGGATGGGAGACATGATGGGCCCTAAGGGAAAGAGGAGAATGGCCAGGATACTTATTGTGGAAGACCAAGAACTCACCCTGGAACTCCTGGAATTCGCCGTCAAGAAGCTGCTGCCAAAGTATTTTGAGGAAGGCTCCAAATATGATGTTGCAAAATGGTATGCGCAGGCGGAGGAGCTCATCCGCAAAAACCGTTATGACATAGTAATCCTGGACCACCGCATGCCGCGTACGGATCCGGGCTGTACGGACGCAAGCGATTTCAATAGGTTTTCCGCCACCCTCCAGAACATAGGTTACGGCCTCATAGATCTCATAAGGGAAACAAATCCATCCGCAGTAATAATAGGAACGTCCTCGCTGAATCCAGATGAGCTCAGGCACACCCCCAAGCCAGATTACCTGATAACAAAATCATGGGGGGAAGCCGGGCAGGATCTGGAAAGGATATTCAAAAGTATCTGAATCTTTTATTTTTTCAAAACCACTTGTCCAAAGTTCTCTGGTTCCTTGTCTCCGTAACCTGCTTCATCATCCCTTCCAGCGCCTTATCCACTCTTTCCAAGGAAAAATCATGCTCATCCACGAGCAGTTCAATCACCCCTTCCCTGCTCGCCTTGCCCCAGGTAATCTCCTCCAGCTTCTTCACCGGGGGGTTCAGGAAGAAATCATATACTTTTTCCACTTCCTCCGGAAACTCATACGCCTTCTCTTTTTTCAAATAATCCTTCACCTTCTCCAGCGTATCCTGCTCCTTCACTATTTTCAGCGCGGTCTTCGGCCCGATTCCCCGCACCCCCTCGTTGAAGTCCGTGCCCGTAAGTATTCCAATCAGGATCAACTGCTCACGTGAAATCCCCAGATTCTTGAGCGTCTCCTCCAATTCCACCCGCTCTATCCCAATGTCAATATACCTGTTCTGCTTCGGCACTTTTCTTTTTCCGGTAATGGATAAATTCCTCAAAAAGATGGGAGAACCGAAAAGCAGTGAATCATAATCCTGCGATGCAGAAGCATAGCAGAGCCCTTCGCTCACCATGTACGCCCCCTGTGCCTCCCCTTCACTTGGCGCCTGCACCCACGGAATCCCCATCAGCGAAAGCAGCCTCTTGCTCTCGTCCACCATCTCTTTCGTCAGCCGCGAGCTTCCCTGCGCATACCTCTTCGCCTCCTCCACCTTTTCTTCCGCAAGGGCTTTTTTCCACTTCTCCTCCGCCTCCCTCCGCACCTCTATCCTCGCATCTATTGTTTTCCTTTTCAGTTCAGGGGGCGGCCCATCAAACACATAAATCGGCTTTATCCCCGCATTGACCAGTCTGATGCTCCGATAAAATAGCCCTGATAAATGCCCGGTCACCCTCCCTTTCATATCCATGAGGGGCGTCCCGTCCTCCTGCCGTATGGACGCAAGGAACTGGTAGAGGATGTTCATCCCATCCACCGCTACGCACTTCCCTGCAAGCTCCTCCAGCTCAACCTTGTGCTTCACCGCAAGGTCGCCCAAATCAACTCCCATTTATTTCTCCTTCTTTTTCTTCTGCATCTCAACCATGTCAAACAGCGTAAGTTCCGTATTCCTTCCCCCAAGTTTAGGAGTGGGCGAAACCGAAACCTCAACCTTCTCCACAAGTTTGATTCCAAGCACCTTCTCCAGCTTCCTCGCCTCAGCAATCGTGGGTGAAATCCTCTCGTTCTCCACCCTGTCCAGCCAGGACGCCATCACATTTGCCTTCCTAGCCAATTCATCAATCGTCATGCCGCGCGTCTTCTTCTCCTTCTTCCCGTACTCACTAATTTCCTCATAAGCAATCTTCACCGCTTCCCTTGCCTTCCTTATCCTCCTCCCGTACCCATCCACTATGTCCTCTTCGGTACGGAACTGCTTCGGGGTGGAATAATCAATCTTGTTGGTTGGAGATTCCTCCCGCTCGCCCTCCCCCCCTTCCAAAGAATGCAGTATCTTCCCGTGGTAGGCGCAGCGGGGGCACACCGCCATCTTGGCGCCCTCCACCGCAATTATGAAAGAGACCCCTTTCCTTCCGCAGATGTCGCAATCAACCATGGGTAGATTTCCCAGCCATTCCTTTTAATTCATACCGGAACCGTCAGCAGTAAGACAGAACCATATCCAAGTAATGCCCTGCGCCCACCTCAAAATCCTTTATGAAAAAGGTCGGCCCCGTCCTGACCTCATCCAATCTCCCCGTTTGCTCTTTGGTGGGGTTCTCTTTCGCCAGCGAAATCACATGCACATCCAGCCCCGCGACCTGCCTCCGCATGGCGAGCCCGCGCTCAAAATCGGCAAGGTCAACAACCACGACCAGCCCGTCCTTATCCGCCCCATTCACCTCATCAAGCGCACGCTCAAAGTCCGTAACCTTTGCCGGGAGGCATCGTATGTCCGCGAATTCCAGCGCGCCCTTCTCAAATTTCACGTCTTGGGTCACAAAAAGGATTCTCCTACAGTGAGTTTGCACCACGCGAAAGGATGCAGCATGTGCCGCACCAAAACTATCCCTCGGCCGAGTAGCCCCCTGCGCTTCCGCCGTTCCCTGCCTTTGCATGCGCCAATGTCCTCACTCATTCTTATAATTATTGCAGTTGAAGCAAATCCATGGTTCATATGAAGCACGCATCCATCCTCACATCCCTCATCCTGTTGTTTTCCCTCTCCTTCGCAGGAGAGTTCCTCTGCGGAGGAACGGGCGGAATCCCCTGCACCACAGATTGCGCGGGGCATTGGAGCGATAGCGTAGGTGATTACGTTTCCTGCGAATGCCCGCCGGAAGGGTGCGTCTGCTACTGCCCGGCAGGAGGGGAGGAGCCCCAAACCCAGGCCGATACAGGAACCACCCCAGAAAGGAACGTGGGCGAGGGCCAGCCATGGGCGAACGCCCCAGCCTGCGAAACAACGACCACCGGCTCCTGCGACCAATGCGGCGTGATAAGCGGTTATTCCGGGACAGTTGCGATACAGACCGGCGGGGCATGGTGCCTCGGCTATAGCGGCTATGCCCTCCAGCCCGGGGATTTGGTAATCACCCCCGGCGATTCAAAGGTCAAAATAAGCCTTTTTGACGGCGGGGACATGGACATGGCACCGGGAAGCCAGTTCAGGTTTGACGGCCTCAGTTACCTGAACCAGCCGTCCGTGCTTGAGACGACGGGCCACTTTACGATGACCATGGTGCAGGGCCTCTACCATTACATGATAGACAAGGACCGCATTGAGCAGTTTGAAATCCGCCCCAACGGCGCCTACACCGGGATAAAAGGGACGGAATTCGTGATGGAATTCACCGATTCATACACAAAAGTGAAAGTGCTGGACGGGACCGTGGAATTCGGCAAGCAGGGCTCGGCAGCCAGCGTGCTCTTGAACGAAGGGGAATACTCCGTGCTTGAAACCTCGGAAAGCGCCCCCACCCAGCCGCAGGAGTTCAACACCGCAGGCGAATCCAGGTGGTGGAGCAGTTTAGGGGGCGGAAGCGGCTCCTCCTGCTGCGGCACGGCCTTCATCCTCATGCTCGTCCCGCTGCTCGCAATAGTTTTCCGCAGCGAATAGGGAAAACCCAAACCAAAACATAAAGGGTTTTAATCCCCCTTCCCCAATTCCAACCGATGAAGCGCGTCAAGCTGTTTGCAGTAATCCTCCTTACAGCCATTGCCATCTGGGCAATAGCCCAGACAGAGCTTCCGCCGATGCTCAAGTTCTTCTCCGCCATCGCCATACTCGCATTGTCCGGGGAGATAATCTCCCGCATCGCGAAGCTCCACAGCGACTGGGGGCTGATGCTGCTCCGCACGAAAAAAGGGATAGACATCGCAAAAGGATTGGCAAAGCACGAGAAATTCTGGAACCTGTTCGCCGATTTCGGCCTAGCCCTCGCCTACGGAATCCTTTCCTTCTACGTGATAAAAAGGAAGGCAACGGAAAAAATCCTCATAATATTCTCCGCATTAATCACCATCACCATCCTCCTAATCTTCGTCTACCCCACCATCCTCCCGTTCCTTTCCTACACCCTGGGGATGCCCATCGGAGGAGGGAAGGCAGCCACAGCCGAGGCAGGCAGCAACCTGCTCGCATACATAGTCTTAGCCATAGTTTATCTGGGCGGCTTCGCCTCATTCATAACCGCCTCCCTCCTCATCTATGCCTTCACCGTAATCAGCGCCATCATATCCACGCTCATCTTCGGCACGACCGCGATAGCAGAGACCGCCCCAGGCCTCACCCTAATCCTTCCCGGCATAAACATCCCGTTGTTTGAGGGATTGGCCGCGCTCATAATAATCCTTGTAGTCCATGAAGGCGCGCACGCCGTCCTTTCCGTAATCGGAAAAATACCCATCCTCTCTTCCGGCATAGCATTCTTCGGCATCATACCTATTGGCGCATTCGTTGAGCCGGATGAGAAGCGCCTCTCCACCAAATCCAAGGAAGTCCAGAAGCGCGTAATAGTCGCGGGCTCCACCTCCAACCTCATCTTTTCCATAATTTTCTTCATACTCCTGCTCGCCTTCCTCGGCACCACGGAACCACTCAAGCAGAAGGGCTGGTATGTCATAGAGGGGATGGACAATGGCACAATCATCTACGCGATAAACGGAATCCCGGTGGAAAACCTGTCCGCGAATTACACCGCCCCCACCTCCACACTCAACCTCACCACAAATTACGGGGAGGTGCAGCGCACGATTAATGAGACGGGCGGCTTCGGCATCTCTTACTTCCCTATGGATTACGCGCCCTTCACCCAATACGAAAATCCTGTGTTCGCATTCATCTTCAAAACATTAGTCCTTGCGTTCGCCCTCAATTTCATCATAGGAGTGGTAAATCTCCTTCCGCTCCCCTTCTTTGACGGGATGCGCCTCCTGGAATTATCCGTAAACAACAAGCGCTTCACTGATTTCGTAATGTACCTTATTCTTGCGGCTTTCTTATCCAACCTGTTGCCGTGGTTCTTCAAATAGAGAAATCATCTAATCGTATACTATATAAACTATACGATTAAACAATACTTTTACCTAACGATTGATTCGGCTAATCGTTTAATGGTAAAGTATATAAACTTTACAATTAAATAGTAATGTATGCCAGAGCCAAGCCAGAACATCCTGGAATGGGATAAGGTCAATATTGAAGATTTGCTCAAGCGCCAGGAGGACGAGTACTTCGACAGGACACAGGGTGGACAGGACAATATCGGCAAGGCAATCGCCGCATTCGGGACAAAGAATGGGGGCGTTCTTCTCATCGGTCAGGAAGACTTCAAGCACGGGGGGCGTGTCCATGGCATTGGTGACGAATCGGCATTCCAGGCAGACTTCTCAAACGCGGTCCAGAATGTAAATCCGCGCCCTCTGACGCGCCAAGAAATCATAAAATACGGTGAAGTAAAACTTGCGGTAATCCGCATACAGAACGTTGGTGCGCTCAAGCCGTGTTCTTACCTGAGCGTTTATTACGAGCGCAAAGGGGATACAAACGCAAAACTGTCCCCTCAGGAAGTTAGGAATTACCATCTTCTTTTTGGCCTTGCGAACCCGGAAAACATGCCGACACACGCCAAAAAGTCGGATATTGATGAAACCGAACTTGAACTCTACTCGCACTTGCTTAAGAAAACTAAGAACAACATTCTGCATTCCGTGCTCTCTAACAGTGGCTTTCTCACAGTACGGGGCGCAGTGGTTCTTTCCAAGGAACCCGACAAACATCTGGAAGGGTCATTCGTAGAAGTGCAGAGGTACGACAGCATAATGGGCTCTTCTCCGCTGCCATTGGGCTCCCCGGTTAAGATCTCAAAACCCGCCCGCCAGATGATTGAAGAAACGGCCAGGATTATTGCACAAAACCTTCCGGTCACCCGGGCTTACGAAGGCGCAAGGATGATGCAGGGGCCAGCAATACCAGAAAGCGTAATCAGGGAAGCGGTCACGAATGCGGTAGCCCATAGGAACTATCACAGCCACGAGCATATCCGCATAAGGATTTACGCCGATGGATTTGATATCAGTAATCCAGCAGCCATAACCCCGAGAATGTGGGAGGACATAGAAGCGATGCATATTCCATATCATCCGAATGAGGGCATTTACACGTTTCTTAATCCCGCGTTGCTTTATGAAGGCAAGGGCGAAGGCATACAGAAAATGCGGGAGGAGCTGGCAAGGCTCGGCAAAACCGCCCCCGAATTCATGGTAATCGGGGAACTTCCGTCCACATTCTACGTTCGGATTTCACTCTCCCCCGCAAAGAAAAAAGACGTGAAAAGGCAGAAACTGGAGGAGTTGCTACTAAAGAAAACCGAGCTGACAACTTCGGATGTTATGCATTATCTGCAGGTCTCCAGGGTGACGGCCATAAATTTGCTAAATGGATTCGTAGCGCAAAACCGCCTTGAACATACCGGGAACGCAAGATCAAGCAAATATATCATAAGAAAGATATGAGTATGCAGCCACTCCATTAGCTTTGTTGTGGCGGCGTTCCTGTCCAACCTGCTGCCCGGGTTCTTCAAGTAGATAAATTCAGTGAACCGTTCCTTTGGCGCCCTTCCCGCCAGCCGGCCCCCGCACATATTTTGCGAAATCCGGCGAAAGCCTTTCAGTGGTTATCATGACGACGAGCTGTGAGCGTTCACGCAGCCTTGCCGCCCTTTGCCCATATTCCGTGACAATGGCTGGAAGCTCGGCATCCCCCCTCGCCAGTATGGAGAAGCACACCTTCCTCATGCCCTCGTCAAAAATCCCCTTCACATGAAGGGACCGCTCCAGCTGGTTTGCCATGCCTGCAATGAAAAACGATTCCACCACCGCGTTGTTCCACCACGCATTTTCTATTTCCGCATTCCATTCCGGCACGTTCCGGTCCTCCCGCCGCGCCTCCTTGTGCATCTTCCTGAAGAACACGAGCGCCTTCTCCAGCGTAGGCCCCCATTCGGTAAAATCGAAATTCGCTACAAGCTGCTCCTGAGCTATGAACCTCAGTACCTTTTCCTTAAGCTCAACAGGAATCTGCGCATTTTCCACTTCCTCAACCAGCCTCTTGAATTCAGCATCCGCCCTTTCCCATTCCATGCAATCACAATTAGGGAATAATTAATGCAAAAACATTTTTAACCAGCTATGGCGAATAGTTCCCTCGTAAATCCATTACCGGCATCAGTGGCGGAGAGGTCTCCCCCGCTTTAAATATATCCCCCCATATATATACATGTAGAACAGAACACATATGGGGTTCTGGGAAAGGTGAATAAAATGGA